>CAZNZH010000283.1:2627-7214 GCA_964577445.1 uncultured Myxococcales bacterium | reverse complement strand
CCATGATCCAGCGCACCCACGCGGCGGTGAGGTCGGGCCGGCCGAGCGCGCTGAACATCCAGGCGGCGTGGATGTCGGGCTCGTTTCCGTGCCAGTAGTAGCGCGGGAAGTGCGACAGCCAGAAGATGTCATCGGCCGTGGTGGCGCGCAGCTCAGCCTGCTCTGCGACGGCGGGCTCGAAGAAGTCCTCGAGCTTGCGCACCAGGAGCTCGGCGCCGCCGGACAGCTCGGCCAGGCCCATCACGTCCTGGGGCACCAGGAAGCCGTACTGTAACGCGTTGCCCTCGGTGTAGGCCTGGCCCGCCACCGAGCTCGCGTAGACGTCGAACTTCGCCAGCCACGAGCCGTCCTGCATCCGCGGGCGGAAGACGCCCGTCTCGGGGTCGTAGAGGTTCTTCCAGCTCTGCGAGCGCTTGCGGAAACGCGCCGCCAGCTCGGTCCGGCCCAGGGCCTCCGCCAGGTTCGCGTCGGCCGCGTCCGCGATGGCCAGCTCCAGCGTCCTGCTCACCGACTCGCCCGGCCCGCCGTCCAGCGGCAGGTAGCCCAGCGCGTTGTAGAGCTCGACCCCGGCGCGACCCTCGTAGTTCACCTCGGGCGGCACGGCGTTTTCGGCCATGTGCTCGATGTGGCCCAGCGCGCGGTCCACGTCGAAGTCGCGGACGCCCTTGAGCCAGCTATCCGCGATGACGATGTCGGCCGGCGCGCCGATCATGACGCTCGAATATCCGTTTGCGGTCGGCCACTTGGGCAGCCAGCCGCCCTCGTCGGCCATCCCGATGAGGGAGCGGACGAAGTCGCGCTGGCGTCCCGGCTCGATGAGCACCATCAGCGGGTGCAGCGTGCGGTACGTGTCCCACAGCGAAAAACTGGTATACCGCGGGATCTTAGCGTCTTTGTGCAGTGCGTTGTCGAAACCGAGCCAGGTGCCGTCGGCGTCGCTCCACAGCGTCGGCATCAAGAACGCGTGGTAGGCCGAGACGGCCAGGACGCGGCGCTGGGTGTCGGTCATCCCGTCGCAGTGGATGAAGTCGAGCTGTGTTCGCCAGCGCGACTCGGCGCGGTCCAGCACGGTCTGGAAGTCGGCCAGGGCGACCTCGGCGTCCAGGTTCGCCCGGGCGGCCGCGACCGACACGAAGCTGACGCCCACGCGCAGCTCGACCGGCTGGCCACCCGGCGCGGCGACCGTGAGCCACGCGCGGCGAGCGTCCTGACCGTGGCCCAGCGAGGGGGCGTCGGTGTCGGCGACCACGAAGGTGCGGAGGCCTCCGAAGGGCCGCGAGAACTCGTTTTTGGCCAGGTTCCAGGCCTCGATGGCGCCCGCGTCGGGCTGCACCGCGATGCCGCCGTCGAGCACCTGGCCCAGCACGAGGGTGCTGTCAGCGTCCACCACGAAGGTGACCTGCTCGGCGCCGGCCGTGGGGGTGACCCGCCAGACGGCGGCGCGCTCGGTGGCGGTCAGCTCGACGCGCACGCCCAGGTCGCTGAGCGTCATCGCGTAGTAGCCGGGGCGCGCGGACTCCTCGGCGCGGTCGTAGCGCGAGGTGGGCAGCCCCGTCGGGGGCAAGGCGGCGGCGCCGCCCGCCAGCGCCATGAAGCCCACGCTGCCGAGCTCGGGGATGCCGGTGCCGTGAAAGTGCGTGTGGGCGAAGGCGATCACCTGGTCGTCGTCGTAGTGGTAGCCGCTACAGTGCTGCCACCCAAGCGGCGGGTCAGCGCCGTGGCGGGTGTGCGGGCCGGCCTGCACCATGCCGAAGGGCAGCGCGGCGCCGACGAAGCTGTTGCCGGCGTACCAGCCGCGCCCGGCGGTGCCGACGTGAGGCCGCACGTAGGGCGCCAGCGAGGTCGAGACCTCAGGGCCCACGGCCGCGTCCCCGGCCACGTCCGCGGCGAGGTCGCCCGCGACGTCGGCCGCCACGTCGGCGCGACCCGCCCCGTCACCGCCGCAGGCGGCGAGCCACAACCCGATCCAAGCCCCAACGAGCCTCAGCCCCCACCGCGACAGCATGGTCCCCTCCCGACACCGGCCCCGCAGGCGCGCCCCCGCAGGCGTCAGGCGCCCAGACTACGAATTTTTTCCGTTAAATGTGTAGTCTGGGCGTCTGACGCCGAAGGAGGGTTTTGGGGGGTGAGGCGCTTCGGCTGGATGTGGCTCGTGCTTGGGTTGTCGGCGGCCTGCGCTGGACCGACGGCGCCGGTGGACGCGGTCGCCGGTGCGGACACCGGCGACGACGTGGCCTCCGACGCGGCGTCGCCGGACCTGCCCGACGCGGCGGGCCCCGGCCCGCACGCTTGCTTTGGTCTCGGGCGGCCGGCCCAGGTCATCGCCCACCGCGGCGGCGCGCTGCTGCGCCCGGAGCACACGCTGTTGGCCTACGACTACGCCCTGGAGATCGGCGCGGACGCCATCGAATTGGACCTCCAGGCCAGCGCTGACGGGGTGGTCGTGGTCATCCACGACGCGACCGTCAACCGCACCACCGACGGCGCTGGCCGGGTCGACAGCCTCAGCTTCGAGGCCCTCCAAGACCTGGACGCCGCCTACCGATTTGAGGTGGGTGGGGCGCCCGCCTACCGCGGCCAGGGCGTGAAGATCCCCAGCTTCGAGGAGGTCCTCACGCGCTACCCCGGCGCCTGCATGAGCCTCGAGCTCAAGACCGACTCGTTGACCACCGCGGCGGCGGTCCTCGCGTCGCTGGACGCCCACGACGCGGCCGGCCACGTCCTCATCGTCTCGTTCATCGACGAGCCGCTCGCCTATATAAGGATGGAGCGGCCCGACGTCCTGACGGGCCTGAGCCTCACCGAGATGGTGGAATTTCTGACCCTCGACGAGAGCACCGCCGCCGACTGGCGAGCTCCGGGCCACATCTGGCAGCCGCCGATGACCTCCGTCCGAGCCGACACCCTCGCCCGCGCGCATGCGGCCGGCCTCATCGCGCAGCCGTGGACCGTCAACGCCCCCGCAGACATGACCCGCCTGCTGGACCTCGGCGTCGACGGCATCATCACCGACGACCCCTCGACCCTGCTCGGCCTCCTCGGCCGCGGGCCCCACGCGCGCTGACCCGCGAGCCCGCTGGGGTAGAAGGCCGAGCAGCGTCCGGCGAGCCGTCAGCGATGAGCGCGAGTCGGGCTGGCGAGCTTCTGGGGCACATCGGCCGTTGTCCCGCTGCGTCCAAGAGAGTCCAGTTCCCCGGCGCTCCGCATGCTTGCCGGCTCGACGCCGTCTGTCGTGGCGTGGTGGGGCACGCCGACCGAGGTACTGTCCGCGATCTTCAGGCGGGCGCGTGACGGGAGCCGCACGCTGGTCCGAGCGCAGCAGGTCCGCGACCGCCTTGAGCAGCTTCGCGCCGCTTGGACCGAGGTGCTCCCCAGCCACCAAGTACGGGAGCATGCCGCGCGCCTCCTGCTGCGCCACCAGCTCCGCGCAGCCGACGCCCACCGGTTGGGCGCTGCGCTCACCTGGGTGGGGGGACGACCCGACGCGGAGACGCGGAGCCCTTCGTCTGCCTCGACACGCGCTTGCGAAAAGCCGCGTGAGGCGAGGGCTTCCGTGTGATGGGTGGTGGCATGGTGCCTGGACGACGGTGACCCTAAGGCAGGGCGAAGAGGCAGCCGTCAGGCCCTGGGCGGTTTCCCCAGTGTCTGACGGCTGTTCTCGACCTGACCCACATCTCGCGCTTCGATTTTACTCCGGCGGCGAAAACGATCGGACGCCTGCGTAGGCGCAGCCCACCCACGGCCTCCCGTCTGGGGCGACGTTCATGGTGCCGCTGCGTTCGCAGTCCGTGTGCATCACGCCCGCTGCCCACTTCTGGCCGTCAAAGCGCATGAGCTCATTGTTCTCGGTGTTTCCGTGGTCGATCCAGGCCGTTCCGTCCGCTCCGACCGCGATGTTGCGCGGCCAGTGACCACTGTCAGCCACCTGGGTCCAGCTTCCGCTCTCCCAGATCGAGACCGTCGTCGCGCTGCTCCACACGCGCCCGTCTGGACCCAGGGCCAGGCGAAAGACCTTCCCACCCGGCGGGTCGAGCGTTGTGAGCTCCGCGCCATCCCAAAGCCAGACCTGGGTGTCGTCGCAGGCGGCCACGAGGTTTGAGGCCTCGCTCGTACGAACGCGGTCCACCGCCGGCAGCGCCTCAGCGGCGGGCGACCACGCCGCACCGTCGAATCGCAGCAGGCCGCACTCGCTCGCAAGCCAGACCCCGCTCGTCGCGCTGGCGGCGATGTCGTTCGGCGGGCACCCCGTGGGGGGCGGAGGAGAGGCCCACGCGCCCTCACGGTAGACGGCGACGGTCCGCGGCTTGCCGTCCCACACGCCAGGGGTCCCAAGCAGCACCCACGCCTCGGCGTCCACACCGATCCCTCGCACGGCCAGCGCCAGGCCCGTCCGTGCCGCTCCAGGTGGCGCCGACAGGGCTTCCCATGCTCCGGCCCCGTCGTCGCGGACGAGGCGACCGCCGGCGTCGAGCACCCACGCGCGCCCTCCGCCATCGAACGCGATGCCCGCGACGGCACCCTCGAGGAGGTGGGGCCACTCGTCGATCCACCCGGCGGCCGCTGAGACCAAGCGACGCAACGAACCAC
>CAZNZH010000283.1:0-2617 GCA_964577445.1 uncultured Myxococcales bacterium | reverse complement strand
ACCGTAGCCGTACTGCCGGAGGGTGCCGGCGTCATCGGACCAGAAGCCGAAGGAGCGAAGCGCGCCGGTCCCGCCTGCCACGGCGGGTTCCCAGTGGTCACCCGCCCAGAGGCTCAGGACCCGATTCGGATTGTCGAGAGGCTGCTTCGTCCACGCGGTGGCCCAGATGCCGCCTTCGGAATCAACGCCCGGGAGCGTCGCGCCCCAGCCCGGGGCGCCGAAGACCTCCCAGCACCCCATGTCCAGGGTCAACGAGCCGGCCTGGGACGCGGCGAAGAAAGGATCGGGTCCAGACGCCTGGAAGAAGTCGGCGTTGCCCTGGCTCCCGAAGGGTTCGAGCACACCTTGGACCAACCGGAGCGCGAGCCCTTCCGTGCCCAGCGCATAGAGCTGGCCCTTGGCCACTGCGACGGTGGTGACCGCGCGCCCGCCCAACGCGGCGGGCACGCCCTCCCAGACCCCACCTCGGAAACGAGCCACCCCCACCTCCCCGAGGGCCACGTAGAGGGCGTCGTCAAACCAGGTGAGGGATCGGATGTCCGCGTCCTGGCCGAACTTCGCGGCGGCGACCAAGCGGATCGCGTGCTCTGTCCACCCGTCGCCATTCCATCGCGCAAGGACCTGCCCACCCTCCCCGTAATAGCGGGCGCTCGAGCGCACCGCAGCCCAGACCTCGGGCCCGGTGCGGTGAAGACCCACGAGCCACTTCCCAAGAAAGGAGCGGGTGATCTCGCCGTGGTCGTAGTGCACGAGGCCGCGGCGGGTCCGGGCCCAGAACTCGTCGATCGACGGCCCGACGACCTCATCGAAGTCGTCTCCGAGCGGTCTCGGATATTCCCACCGCCCGACGTACGGGCCCGACGACTCGAGCGGATACGGTGGCAGGCCATCGTAGGGCTCGACCTGCGCGGTGACGAGCGGGACCGGAGCAGGCGCAGGGTCGCCAGCGCAGCCGTCCGACGCGTCGGCGAGCGCATTGGCGATGCTGTCCAGACGTACGCGCGCGATCCTTGAGGCGCCGTCGAGGAGCCAGGGCCGACCGTCGGCGTCGATCTCGAGCGTGTCCGGCTCGCCCGGGATGGGCAGCGGGACCCATGCTCCACCGTCCTGCACCGCCAACCAGGAGAGGCGGCGCTGGGTGTCCAGGGCCAGGGCGAAGAGCCGCCCGTCCGCTCCCACCCGGATCTGGCGTACGAAGCCGAGCTCGAGCGAGCCCACGAAGGATGGTGGCCCCGGTCGGTCGTCGATGACCCCGGTCGGGTCGACGATCAACAGCCGCGAGCCGCTTGTTCGGCTGGTGATGAGCGCCAGGCAGTGACCGTGTCCGTCGGCTTCCACCGACACGAGCGAGCCGAACCAGATCGACTGGTCGGCGACGAAGGGGGTGGTCCAATGCCCCGTCGCGTCACGGATCCGGAGCGAGAAGGTGTCGTCGACGCACACCATCCCGTCCGAGCCGGCGCGCGCGGTGGCCGACCCCAACTCGCTCGAGTCGAGCACCCAGGTCGAGCCGTCGAGACGCCAGGCGCCGCACCCACCGGTCACGAGCCAGCCGGAGTCGGGCAGCGGGACGAGGCTGCCGTACCAGCTACAGGCGGGCCCGGGGATCGTGACGGGCGCGACCCCGGAGTCGGGGTCGGAGCCGCGCCAGAATACCGTCGGCCCGGTCGGGTGCTCGAAGCCGCCCGAGACCACGGCGACCTCCGCCCCCTTGGATGAATCGCGGCCCGCGAGGTGCGACCAGCCCTGCGCGGGAACCATCACCCGCACCTTGGCCCAGGCCTCGTCGCCGACGCGTCGATAGACGGTCCCGTCCCCTCCGACCACCCAAGCCGCCCCCGTCGCCGAGAGCCATAGCTCCTTGGCGCGCGTGATGACCGGGGTCGACTCGGCCGACCACGCCGAGCTGGCACTCGCGCGTTTCCAGGCACTTCCGCTGTAACCCAGGAGCCGCACCGAGCCGTCCGGCATCTGGAACACCGCCTCGTGGGCACCGGGCGGGCCTCCACCAGACCACCCAGAGTCGTAATGCTCGGTCGGCCGCCGCCAACTCCACGCCTCTCCGTTCCCGACAGCGACGACCGTGTTCGCATCCAGCGCAGCGACGGCTCGGAGGGCGATGGTGCTGATGCCTTCGACGTCGCCGCTGCTCGTCCGGTATCGCGGGTCGCTGAGCTGCCACGGGTCCTGGTTCCATGCTCCGCCCAGGTACTCGTACAGACGGTCCGACGACACCGCCCAGACATGCCCCGGCGCGACCACGTTCATGCCGACGACTGCCGGCCCCGGGGACCAGGTCTCGCCGAGCGGGACGGGCGTCCAGGGCCCGCCGGCGTCAGAGAATGAGGCCATCCCGCCCCACCCGGCGACCCAGACCTCGTCGCCCGCGGCGCTCAAGGCGCACACGCCTTTGCCCACGCCGTTGGTGCCAAACCGGTCGTAGGGTCCGCCGACCGGGCCCGGGGCCGACTCCGCGTGCCACCCGTCGGGCTTGAGGCTCCAGACGACGGCCTGCTTTCGCTCCGTATCCGCGATGAGCGCGAGCAGTCGCCCGTGAGACCACGCGAGCTCCCATACGTCCCGCTGGTCAGGCAGAGGGACCCGGGCCCACTGCGCG
>CAZNZH010000282.1:0-7251 GCA_964577445.1 uncultured Myxococcales bacterium | reverse complement strand
CACGTTGGCGCGCGCCACCAGCGGGTTCGTGTTGGTGAGGTCGGTGATGTCGTAGAGGCTCACGGCCACCGTGCGGCTGCCGCCTGCGTCGTCGACGCCGACGCCGATGAGCCGCGATTCAGCCAGCACCGGCCTGAAGAAATCGTTCCAACCGCTGACCACGAACTCGGCCGTCTCGGTGCAGTTTCCGGCCGCGTCGATGGCGAAGGCGTGGAAGGGGTCCTGGACGAAGTAGGTCACGAAGAAGGCGCGATCTTCGAGGAAGATGGTCGCGTAGAGCTGCTCGCCGTCGCCGAAGGTGTCGTGGTCGATGGCGACCGGCGCCTGGATGTCGGACACGTCGAAGGTCTCGACGTGATTGGTGTCGGTGCCGCTGAAGCGCCCACCGGACACGACCCGCAGGATGTCGCCGCGCAGATCCATGTTGAACTGGCTCGAGACCTGGCCCGCCACGGCGATGTCGGCGCCCTCGACCAGCGCGCCGGCCGGGTCGCTGATGTCGACGACCGTGACGCGGCTGGTGTTGTCGGTCCAGTCGTTGCGCGCGACCAGCAGCGCCTCGGTCGTCGCGTGGATGTCGGCGACGTAGCCGCCGAGGTCCAGCTTGCCGCGGGGTTGGAGCGCGCCGCCGATCAGCTCGAAGCTGCGGACCAGGGTCGAGTCGGTCGCCGGGGCTACCGCGTCGTCCGTCGCCCCGCCGCCGACGGCCACCCCGCCGCCGCTGGCCACCGGGCCATCTCCGTACCACCAGTTCGCGTCTTGGGCCGCCACATACAGCGCGGTCTGCCCGCCGCCCGTGGTCAGCCGGCTCGTGCGGATGTCGCCGCCGACGTACGCGTGGTCGCTGACCACCGGCAGGCTGGGGTCGCTCAGGTCGACCACCAGCACCGCGCCGCCTGAGGCGGCCGCGAACTCGGGCGCGTCGGTCGAGCCGAAGTAGGCCCGCCAGCCGTTCATCAGCACCAGCGCGTGGTCACCGACGACGTAGGCCTCCACGGGCTGGCCCGCGAGCCTCAAGCTGCCAGCGATCTCCGGGCTGTTCGGGTCGTTGAGGTCGAGGACCTGCAGCCCGCGCCAGGGGTTCAGGTTCAGCACCAATCCGCCGCCGAGGGCGCGGTAGATGTCGCCCTCTTCGACGGTGCGCTCGCCGGGGTTGCCGTCTGAGCCCACGGCGCCGGGCGTCAAGGGCCCGGACACGTCGCTGAACTCACGGGAGGCATCGACCGCGGCGGAGACGAACGAGGTCGCGCCGATCTCAGGGTCGGGCTGGTACGGGTCCGCGCCGGAGCCCGGGCTGCCGCACGCGGCAAACGCGCCAGCGGCCAAGATCACAGCCGAACCGACTAGGAAACCCAAAGATAATGGACGCATCGCTCCTCTCCTTCCGGACGCACCGGACCGGATCGCCGGCAAACCGCCGCGACGGGGAAGATAGGCACGGGGGTGAGGTCACCCAAGTGATGATTATCCCACGGGTCAATGAATGAGTGTGTCATTTCACACAGCCGCGGCAGCTTCGCTCTGACCCGCCGGGGGCGGCGCGGCGTGGGCCAGCCTCGCGACATCCGTGCCCCGTGAGCCCACGCCGGCCGACCCCGGCTTGGGCCAGCGGAATTCACCGGCGCCGCCTTGCCGTCGCTCGGAGTCATGGTCAAAAATGGGTGCGCGTGGCGCGGAGTCGGCGTCTCGTTGGCGGGTCCACGAAGACCAGGAGCTCAAGATGAAGCACGCGGTGTTGGGGAGCGGGGCGGTGGGGCAGGCGCTGGCGACTCGCCTGCTGGCGCTGGGGCACGAGGTGGCGATGGGGTCACGCTCCGCTGGGGGTGAGGCGGCCGTCGGCTGGGCGGCTGGCGCGGGGGGCCAGGCGAGGGCGGCGGATTTCGCTGGTGCGGCGGCCTTTGGCGAGGTCGCGTGGCTGGCGGTCGCCGGGCAACACGCGGTCGCGGTGGTCGAGGCTGCGGGCGCGGCGCTGGACGGCAAGGTGCTGCTCGACCTGACCAACCCCCTGGACTTCTCGCGCGGGTTTCCGCCGCGCCTCTTCGTCTGTAACGACGACAGCCTGGGCGAGCAGGTCCAGCGGGCGAACCCTCGGGCGCGGGTGGTCAAGACGCTGAACACGCTGGCCAATAGCCTCATGGTTCAGCCGGGCAAGCTCGCGCGGGCCACCGACGTGTTCGTGGCGGGCGAGGACGCCGCGGCGAAGGCTACGGTGGCCGAGATCCTGACCGTGTTCGGCCACCGCGCGCCCATCGACCTGGGCGGCATCGCGGCTTCGCGCGGGCTCGAGGCCTGGCTGCTCTTGTGGACGCGCCTCTACGGCGTCTTGGGGACGGCCGAGTTCAACCTGGACCTCGTCCGTGCGGCGCCCTAGGGACCGACGCGCCCGCCGGGCCCGGCCGTGAGCGGCAGGCCGCTCCAAGCGCCGGAGCGCCGCCGGGTGCGGGTCGAGGGCATCGTGCAGGGCGTGGGGTTTCGGCCCTTCGTGTATCGCCTCGCGGTGCGGCTGGGCCTCGCCGGCGTGGTGCTGAACGACAGCGAAGGGGTGCAGGTCGAGGTCGAGGGGCCCGCCCCGGCCCTCGACGCGTTCGGTCGCGCCGTGGCGGACGAGGCGCCCCCGCTCGCCGAGGTGACCGCCGTGCGCTGGCAGCCCATCCCGCCCCTCGGCGCCCAGGGGTTCCGCATCCTGGACAGCCAACGCGGCGGCCCGTCCTCGGCGCTGATAGCGCCCGACACCGCGACCTGCGACGCCTGCCTGGCCGAGCTGCTCGACCCGACCGACCGCCGCTTCGGCTACCCCTTCATCAACTGCACGCTGTGCGGGCCGCGGCTGACCATCATCGGCGACGTGCCCTACGACCGGGCGGCCACCACCATGGCGGACTTCCCGCTCTGCGCCGACTGCGCGCGGGAGTACGGCGACCCGGCCGACCGGCGCTTTCACGCCGAGCCGGTGGCGTGTCCGGCCTGCGGGCCTCAGCTCGCCCTGGTGGACCGCGCCGGGCGGCCGCTGGCCGGCGACCCCATCGCCGAAACCGCGAGGTTTTTGCTCGCTGGTCTGGTGGTCGCGGTCAAAGGGCTGGGCGGCTACCACCTCGCCGCCGACGCCCGCGATGAGGCCGCGGTGGCGACGCTGCGAGCGCGCAAACACCGGGCACAGAAGCCCTTCGCGCTCATGGCCGGCAGCCTCGAGGCCGCCAGGGCGCTCGCCGATATAAATGATGCGGAGGCGCGGCAGCTCGAGGGCCCGCGCCGGCCCATCGTGCTGCTCAGGCGGCGCGACGACGGCGGGCTGGCCGCGTCGGTGGCCCCCGACAACCGCGAGGTCGGGGTGATGCTGCCGTACACGCCGCTGCACCACCTGCTGCTGCGGGCGTTTGGCGGCCCCCTGGTCTTCACCAGCGGCAACCTCTCCGACGAGCCCATCGCCTACCGCGACGCCGACGCGATGGCGCGGCTCGGCGCCATCGCCGACGCGTTCCTCACCCACGACCGCCGGATCCACGTCCGCGCTGACGACAGCGTGGTGCGGGTGCTGGACGGCGCCGCGATGATCCTGCGCAGGGCTCGGGGCTACGCGCCGGCGCCGCTCCGCCTCACGGCGCCAGCCTGCCGCCACGTCCTGGCGGTGGGGGCCGAGCTGAAGAGCACCATCTGCCTGCTGCGGGGTGCGGACGCGTTTGTGAGCCATCACCTCGGGGATCTCGAGCATTACCCGGCGTTTCAGGCCTTCGAGGAGGCCATCGCCCACTACCAGCGCCTCTTCGACGTGCGGCCCGCCTCGATCGCCCACGATCTCCACCCGGAGTACGTCTCGACCAGGTGGGCGCTGGCAAATCGCGAGGTGGAGGCCGTCTCGGTGCAGCACCACCACGCCCACATCGTCGCCTGCCTCGCCGACAACGCGCGGGGCGGCCCGGCCATCGGCGTGGCCTTCGACGGGCTGGGCCTGGGGAGCGACGGGACCCTGTGGGGTGGCGAGTTTTTGATCGCGGACGCCGGCGGCTTCGAGCGGGTCGGGCATCTGGAGGCGGTCCCCATGCCCGGCGGCGAGGCGGCGATTCGCGAGCCCTGGCGGATGGCCGCAGCCTATCTGGACCGGGCCTTCGACGGAGCGCCGCCCGAGATCGCGCTGGTCACCCGCCACGCCGGGCCCTGGGCCGCCGTCCGCGAGCTCGCGCGCAAAGGCGTGAACGCGCCGCTGACCTCGAGCGCCGGGCGGCTCTTTGACGCGGTGGCCGCGGTGCTCGGGGTGCGCGACGTGGTGGCTTACGAGGGGCAGGCCGCCATCGAGCTCGAGCAGCGCGCCGACCGCGGCGAGGCCGGGTCGTGGCGCATCGATCCCGTCAAAGATGCAGGCGGATTCACGCTAAATGGCGCTGAGCTCGTGCGGCGCGCGGTGGTGGACCTGGGCGACGGCGTCCCGGTGGCGGCCATCGCGGGGCGCTTTCACCACGCGATGGCCGACGCGGTGCTGTCGGGCTGCGTGCTGGCGCGCGCGTCGAGCGGGCTGGGCGTGGTGGCCTTGAGCGGCGGCGTGTTTCAGAACGCCCTGCTGCTGGCGCGGGTCACGAGCCGCTTGGAGGGCGCCGGGTTCGAGGTGCTCCGGCACCGCCGCGTGCCGCCGAACGACGGCTGCGTGAGCTTGGGGCAGGCGGTTATCGCCGCGCACCGGGCGGGGTAGCCGCGCGACGCTGGGGTGCTCACAGGCCCAGGGTCACCATCGCCACGCCGGTCAGCGCGACGGCCCCGCCCGCGAGGACGTCGCCGTAGCGCTCGAGGGCGCCCAGGGCCAAGCGCTGGAGGCCGACACAGGCGAGGGCGACCAGGGTGACCATGGTGGCGATGGTCACGACGGAGAAGACCGTGGTGACCAGGGCGAGCGCGGTCCAGTCGGCGGTCACGGTGGGGGCCATCATCAGCGGGACCAGGGGCTCGCAGGGGCCGACGACGAAGACCGCGACGAGGGTGCTGACGGCGAGCGGCGCGGCGGGGTGCCGGTGCGGGTGCCGGTGGGTGGGGGTGCTGGATTTGAGGCGCCAGACGCCCCAGGCGGTCCAGGCGAGGCCCAGGGCGATGAGGAGCCAGGCCGCGAGGTTGGCGCGGCTGGTCTCGGCGCCGATGAGGGGGTCGAGCCCGAGCCCCAGGGCGACGCCGCCCAGGCCCAAGATCACCGACGAGCCGGTGTGGGCGAGGCCGCAGCCGGCCGTGATCCAGAGGGTGCGGCGGAGGCTCCAGCCGCGCGCGCGGCTCAGGGCGACGAAGGGCACGACGTGGTCGACGCCGATGACGGTGTGGACCAGCGCGATAAACGCCGCGCTCGCCGGGAGCACCAGGTCTGGGACGGGTGGGGTGGTGAACACTAGGAGCCTCTGACGTGGTCGTGGACGTGGCCGTGGTCGTGGTCGTGGTCGTGGCGCGGCGTGTGCTCCGTGCGAGGGTGGGCCGAATGCTCGCGCCGCAACGCGTGCAGCCAGTCCGCCCAGGCGTCCATGCCGTCGCCGCGCGTGGCCGACACGGGCAACCACGCCGCCGCCGGCATGACGAGGCCGAGGTATTCGACGAAGGTCGCCACGTCGAAGTCCGGTAGATAGGGCAGCAGGTCCACCTTGCTCAGCACCACCAGGTCGGCCTTGCGGAACATCACCGGATATTTCAGCGGCTTGTCGTGGCCCTCGGTCACCGAGATCACCACGACGTTGGCGGCCTGCCCGAGGTCGTAAATCGCCGGACAGACGAGGTTTCCGACGTTCTCGATGAAGAAGATCTCGACGCCGTCGAGGGAAAAGCCGTGGAGCGAGCGATGGATCAGCCGCGCGTCCAGGTGGCAGGTCTGGCCGGTCGTGATGGCGCGCGAGCGGATGCCGGCGCGGGCCAGGCGCTCGGCGTCGCGCTCGGTGGCGAGATCCCCGCTGACCGCGGCCAGCCGCGCAGCGCCCATGTGGGTCGCGGTCGCCTCGAGCAGCGCGGTCTTCCCGCACCCTGGCGAGCCCATGATGTTCAGCGCCAGGACGCCGGCCTCGGCGAAGTGCTCGCGGTTGTGGGCGGCCTGATGGTCGTTGGCCGCCAGGATGCTCTCTTTGACATCGACCGGGACGATCTCCGGGTCACCGCACCCGCAGGTCTCACACATCGGGCACCTCCAACTCGACGCGCTGCAAGATGATGTCGCCGCCCTCGACCAGCGTGGCCGGGACGTCGCAGGTGCCGCACCAGAGGCGGGTCCCGGGCGGCACGTCGTGGCGACAGCGCGGGCAGCTCCAGCGCGTCGCCACCACCTGAAGCGACAGGCTCGCGCCGGCGCAGACGCCTGCCTCACAGAAGGCCTCCCACGCCAAGCGGAGCAGCGCCGGCTCGACGCCCGAGAGCTCGCCGACGCTGACCTCCAGGCGCTTGACCGACCGCGCGCCCGCCTTGTGCACCTCCCGCTCCACGCGGTCGACCAGCGACTGGATGATCGAGAGCTCGTGCACCGCCTATCTCCCCACGAACGCGGCGCCGCGCTTGCCGAAGAAGGCCTCGATGCCCTCGCGCACGTCGGGCCCGTCCGCGCAGCGCGCCAGCGCGTCGAGCTCGCGGTCCAGGTGCCGGTCGAGGAGCTCGCCGCCTGACGCCTCGTTCATCAGCCGCTTCGCCTCGGCGTAGGCGCCCGTCGGCCCGCTGGCCAGCCGGCGCGCCAGCTCGGCCACCTCGGCCTCGAAGGTCTCCGCCCCCAGCACCCGGCTGACCAGGCCGGCGCCATACGCCTCCTCGGCGCTCAGGCGCGGGTTGAGGAGCGCCAGGTCCAGGGCCCGCCGCAGCCCCAGCATGCGCGGCAGAAACCAGGTCGAGCTCTCAGCGCCCGGGAGCCCCGTCTTGAAGTACGCGTACTCGAAGGTCGCCCGGGGCGAGGCGACCACCAGGTCGCAGGCGATGGCGAGGCCCAGCCCGCCGGCGGCCGCCGCCCCGTCCACGGCGGCGATCCACGGCTTCGGCGAGCGCCGGATCTCGGAGATGGTCGCGTGCAGGTACTCCAGGATCTGCTTGAAGATCGCCCCGTGGCCGCTCGGGACCGCGCGCGCGCCCGGCGTCAGGTAGGCCAGCTCGCCCTCGACGCCCCCGGACCGGATGTATTTGAGGTCGGCACCGCTACAAAAAACACCGTGGGTGCCTCGCAAAATGACGGCTCGCACCGCGGGATCTCGGGCGAGCTGAAGCCCCGCGCGGCGGAGGTCTTGGGCGGTCGTGACGTCGAGAGAGCCGAAGCGGTGCGGC
>CAZNZH010000281.1:0-7256 GCA_964577445.1 uncultured Myxococcales bacterium | reverse complement strand
GGGCCTGGTCCTCCCCCTCGGCGCGCTCGCCCAGGTCCACCACGAGCCGCCCCGCAGGCGCTCAGGCTGGTCGGGGACCGGCTCCAGCGCGATCGGCGGCCCCCCGGACGACCCCTGCCTTCCCCCCGCGAGCTACCAGGCGACCGCCGACGAGCTGTGCATCGGCGCGGTCTTGGGGCCCAGCGTCTCCGAGCAGCGCGTGACGGCCACGTCGGGCGCCGCCGTGCACTTCGAGATCCCCGACGACGGCTGCGCGTACGTGCTGCTGACCCGCGGGAGCTTTCAGTTCTCGGCGACGGGACACCAAGACGCGATGCGCCGCTGGCACGAGCCCATGGGCGAGACGGACCCGGCCTGCGTGAGCTGCGAGCTGACCGCCCAAGAGGCCAAGGTCTCCTTCGTCATCGACGGGCGGGCGCGCAGACCCGCGGTCGAGTGCCCTTTCCACAACGCGTACGTGCACGTGCTCGAGCGCGACATCCGCGGGTTCGACGTCGCGATCCACGACTCGACCTTCGCCAGCGGCAACCCGTACGCGGACAACAGCGGCGGCCTCACGGCGTCGCTGCATCGGCTGCCGGCCACAGCGCCGCTGGTGACGCGCGACGCCGACGGGCTGCGCCTCGGCTCGCCGGTGGGCGACTCGGTGGCGGAGGCGTGGGTGGGCGCCGAGCCGACGGGCGACGACCTGGCCGCGTTCTTGGTGGCGGTCAAAGCGCTCGGCGGAGACCCCTTCAGCCTCATCACGTTCACCGGGCCCGAGATCCTGGCGGCCGCCGCCGAGCACGAGGAGTTCATCGTCGAGGTCAGCGGCCTCGCGACCCTGGGCAATGGCCAGGAGCTGGACCCGGGCCACGGCTGGGACGCGAACCTGAAGACGTGGGCGGAGCTGTCGGTGCCGGTGGTGGATTTCGCGCCCTGCCGGCGGGCGGGCGCCATCGCGGACCCCTTCAGCCACCGGTACCTCTATCGGGTGACCGGCTGCCAGGGCACGCTCGCGGCCAGCCTGACGCGCACGGACTTCATCGGGCGGTTCCGCGTGCAGGCGTGGCGGACGCGGTAGCCCGTCCGCGCGGCGCAACTAAACCATGGGCCGGGGCGACCCCTGGGGTGGGCGAGACGCCCGGCACCTGTTTACGCGGCCTTTGTCAGTCGCCGGCGAGCGCGGCGATCAGCGCGATGGCGATGCCGAGCGCCAACACGGCGGCAAAGAGGCGGGTCGGTGGCGCGCTCATCATGCCGCCGACCCGCGAGCGCCACCAGGTGACGGACGGCCAGCCTGGAGCCAGCGCCGGACAGCGGTGCCCGCGTATGACCGACCGGTGACATGTGGGACAGAGGATGTGTGGGTCCATCGCAACCCCCCGGCTCCGATCTACCGTGGTCGGCCCGCCCGCTGTGACACCTCGGCGTCAGGCCGCTCGGCCGCCCCGCTGTCCTTCGAACAGCGAGAGAAATCCTCGCAGATCGGAGGCCGCCTCGCCGCTCAGGCTCGCCGCGGCGCTGAGGGCGCCGGACTGCGGGTCGATGAGGACCCCCGGCACCGCGAAGCCGCCGGGGAGGCCTCGCAGCGCGCAGAACGTGGCCGCGGCGACGCCGAGCTGGACCTCCTCGACGCTGGGGCTGTAGCCGGGGGTCGCCGCCGAGACGAGCTCGACCAGGACCCGCCGGCCAAAAGGCGCGTCGGCCGTGGGCGCGCCGACTATAGCCAGGACCTGGTCCACCGTGGCGGTGACCCGCTGAAGCGGCGGTCCGTCGAGCAGCGCGCCATGGGCCATCAGCATCACCGGCGTCTCGCCCGCGGGCAGCCCCTGCTCGGCGACGACGGTGACGCGCGCGTGCGAAAAGGCCGGATGTGTCAGCGGGATCTGCGCGCTGGGCGGCGTCGGCGCGAGGCACCTGGCGCGCTCGAGGTCGCTCAGCACGCGGTCCAGCAGCGCGTCGGCGCGAACCCTGGGCAGGGCGAGGGCGGCGGCGAGCTGGTCGCGGTCTGCGGCGGTGCGAAAGAAGCTGGGGACGAGCCACCCGATGTGGTGCGCGAGGGTGGCGGCTTCGGGGATGGCGAGGCGGCCCGGGTCGGCGTCCTCGCCGCGACAGAGCGTGGCGATGAGGGCGAGGAAGCGGCGCGCTCGTTCGGCGGCGTCGGGTTCGTCGACCGTGGCGGCGGAGGCTCTTTCGAGCCGGGCGAGCCACGGCGGCCGGCGCTCGGGCACGCTGACGGCGATCGCCATGCCGAGGAGCGCGGGCGCGGCGATCGCCAGCAGACCCAGCCCTGATAGGGGTTTGTAAAATCCCATCTCGCGCGACGGCGTAAGCTCGGTGGGCAGGGACTCGGCGGCGGTGAGGGCCAAGACGGTCGCCAGGGTACAGGCGGCAAAGGCGACGCCGAAGAGCGTCAGCGTGCGGGAGAGCGTCGAGGCGGGCCCGGGTCGGGCGGCGGCGCGGCGCCGAAAGAGGGGGACGCGGACGGTGACCAGGGGGAGGAGGGCGGCGACCGCGAAGTAGGTATAGTAGCGCGTCTTGTAGCCGTACCCGACGCGCAATCCGGGGAGGGTCCACGCGGAGGTCGCGAGGTAGATCCTCGGCGCCAGCAGGGCGACGACGACGACCGCCAGCAGCATCACCACGCCGCGCGCGACGCCCGCGTTGTCTTGGTAGGTGCGGCGGCAGAAGTCTATCCAGACCCCGGCAAACCCGGCGGCGGCCATGCCCAGCGGCACCTGCATCACGACGCGCCAGGGCTGGGTGACGTCGAAGCCCCCGTAGTCCGCGGGGCGAATCGCGGCGTGGGCGGCCATCACGCTGCCGCCGATCGCCGCGGCGGTGGCGACGGAGCGCCAACGCGGCCGGGCCGGGCCGGCGCCGCTTTTGAGGCCGAGCCGCGCGGGGCGAAAGCGCAGCAGGAGGGCCATCGCCACCAGCGACAGGGCGCACTCGATGGCGAAGGCCACGGTGGCGGAGCGGCGCGCCGAGATGCCCTCGCGGCGAACGGCGCGCACCCGGACCGGGCTGGACGCGAACACGCGCCCGGTGGCGCTCGACTCGTCGGCGCGGGTCAAGACCACCGCCGAGGCGCGCCAGGGGGCCAGCTCGATGTCGACCTCCCACGCCTCGCCGTCGCGGCGCGCCGTCCACCGGGGGTAGGCGTCGTCGCGCGAAGGGTCCACGGCCGACAGCGCGCTCTCGATGGAGCGTGAGTCGACCACGCGCGGCTGGTAGCCGCACACGTCTTGGGGCCCCAGCGCGTCAAAACGCACGGTGACGCGCCACAAGGCGTCCGCGCTGCCGCCGGGGTCGCACTCATAGAGCGGGGCGGTCTCCTCGGTCGGCAGACGATAGGCGACGCACTTGCCGGGGATGATGACCGCCGCCGTGGGGCAGGTCGCGCTGGCGACCGGCGGGTCGGCGGCCGCGGGGGTGTCCGGGGCGTACTCCGGGATCTGGAGCAGCGCGAACAGGACCAGCGGCGCCGCGAGGCCTAGGGCGAGGCCGCTGGTCCGGGTGCTTTGCAGGCGCAGGCGGGTCACGCGTGCGGGTCCTTGGCGGGTGACGACTCGAACAGGGAGTTCGCGGCGGCCGGGGGGCGGGCCGCGGGCACAGGTCGCGAGGAACGACGGCTCCGTTCAGGGGAAACCGCCCGGAGATCGCGGTCAGGCGCTCGGGGTCTCCGCGGCGGCCGCGGGTGGCTCGTTGGATTCCACAGATGATAACAGGTTGGTCGCCGCCTCGATGGCGTCGCGCGTGCCGGCGAGGGCGAGGACGTCGCCGACGTGCAGCACCTCCGCGGCGGTCGGGATGAGCAGGCCCCGTTCGCCGCGGATGATGGCGAGGACCGCGGCGCCCGTGAGCCCCGAGAGGTTCAGCTCGTGCAGGGTCCTCCCGATGGCGGGGCTGCGCGCGCCGAGGCGCACCGGGGTGGGCTCGCCCAGGCCGGGCAGCACCGCGCGCACTTGGTCGAGGCTGTGAGCCGGCTCGCCGTGCGCGGGCCGCGAGGGGTCGCTGGCGGTGGCTATTGCGCCAGCCCGAGATTGGGTCAGCAGCACCTCGACGATGGTCTCGGCGCCGGCTCGGACGTGACCGTACAGATCGGCCGCACCGCGCCAAAAGGCGACCCCGAGGGCGAGGACCAGGCCGATGAAGACGATGGGGCCGTAGACGCCGCCGAGGAAGGGCTGGGTGATCGCGAGCAGGGGCAGGCCGGTGAGCAGGACGATGGCGAGCTGCATCGTCACGAGCAGGGCGCGGCGGGGGGCTTGGGCGAAGTCGACGGTGCCGGCGGCGGCTTCGGGGAGGGCGGCTTCGGCGAGGGCGAGGCCGAGCTGGCGCGCGACGCGGAGCACGCCGGCGCTCAGCGGGATGGCGAGGGCGCCGCCGACGCCGACGATGAGGAGGTGGGCGAGGACTCCCTCGAGGCCGAGGGTCTCAGACAGGGTGCGCTCCATGCTGTCCATGCCGACCGAGGTGACGATGATGATGGCGGCGAGGAGGGCGAGGTCGAGGAGCAGCGCGCGGATGAGGCGGCGGATGGTGATGCCGCGGGTCATCTGGCGCGGTTCGCTGCGGAGGTGCTCGAGCCAGGACGCGTAGAGCGCGGCGAAGGTCCGCACGCGGCGTGGCATGTGGCGGTCGATGAAGGTCGCCGTGGGGCCAGAGGCGCGGATGAGCCACGGGGTGGTCAGGATGGTGAGGGCGGAGACGGCGACGGCGATGGGGTAGATCAGCTCGCCGGTGGCGCTGAGGGCAAGGCCCAAGCCTGCGATAATAAACGAGAATTCGCCGATTTGGGCGAGGCTCATACCGGCCTGGACCGAGGTGCGGACGCTGTTGCCGGTGAGGAAGGCGCCGACGGTGACGCCGAAGACCTTGCCGAGCACGACGACGGTGTAGAGGACGGCGACGGGCAGCCAGTGCTCGGCGATGACCGCGGGGTCCAGCAGCATGCCGACGGAGACGAAGAAGATGGCGGCGAAGATGTCGCGGACGGGTGAGACGAGGTGCTCGATGGGTTTGGCTTCGCCGGATTCGGCGATGAGGGTGCCGGCGATGAACGCGCCGAGGGCCACGGAGTAGCCGAACTCGTGGGCGAGCAGCGACACGGCGAAGCAGAAGCCGACGCTGGCGACGAGGGTGGTCTCGGGGCGGCCGAGGCGGAGGATGGCGCGGACGGTGCGCGGGACCAGGAGGAGGCCGGCGGCGACCAGGGTGGCGAGGAAGAGGCCCAGGCGGCCGGTGGTGATGGCCATGTCGATGGCGGAGAGGCCGGAGCCGGACGCGACGGCGGTGAGGGTCGCCATGAAGAGGATGGCGATGAGGTCCTCGAAGATGAGGACGCCGACGACGAGCTCGCGGACCGGGGCCTCGACGCGCTGCTCGCCGAAAGCCTTGGCGATGATGGTGGTGCTGGAGATGGCGACGATGGCGCCGGTGAACACGCTCTCGAGGGTGGTCCAGCCGAGGAGCCGGCCGGTGATGAAGCCGAGCCAGACCATGAGGCTGGTCTCCAAGAGCGCGGTGAGGCCGGCGGTGGAGCCGAGCCTGAAGAGCTTGCGGAGGCGGAGGTCCAGGCCCAGGGAGAACATGACCAGGATGACGCCCAGCTCCGACAGGGTCTGGACGACGTGGCGGTCGGCGACCAGGGGCAGCGGAAAATTCGGGCCGACGATGAGCCCGGCGAGGATGTAGCCGAGGACGACGGGCTGATGCAGGCGCTGAAACACCACCGTGGTGACCGCGGCGACGCCGAGGACCACGGTGAGGGCGACCAGAAATGCGTGCGCGTCCATGGGCTACCGGGTAGCACGGAGGCGATCGGGCCGCGAGGGATTTTGGCGGGGGTGGAGCGCTTGGGTCGCGAGTCCGAAACGACGACCAAGGGGTTGGAATATACGTATGGTCAGACTACACTCTGGTGGCTTCAGGCGCCTGGGCGATCAGTCTCAACACGCTGATAACACAGGAAAAACGCCCGAAACGTACCTGCATTCGTGAGACCCGTAGACCAGTGACCGCCGACGACAGCATCGACGCGGCCCCCCCCGCGTCTGTCACGAAGTGGCTTGGGCGCGAGCTGCCCGGCGGCTGGCGCGTCGACGCTGTCATCGGAGAGGGCGGGATGGCCGCGGTGTATGCCGCCCAGCACATCGACAGCGGCGGCCGGTGCGCTGTCAAGGTGGTGCGGACGGCGGGGGTGAGCGACGACGCGGCGTTCGCGCTGAGCCGTCGGCTGGAGCGTGAGGCCAAGAATCTCGCGGGGCTTCGCCACCCCAACACCGTGCGCAGCTTTGGGTGCGGGACCACGGGGGACGGCGATTTTTACCTGCTGATGGAGGAGATCCGCGGTCGCACGCTGGCCGACGTCATCGAGCGTGACGCGCCGCTTCCGGCCAAGAGGGTCGTGGGGATAGCGCGGCAGGTGCTCGCTAGCCTCACCGAGGCCCACGCTCTTGGCGTATTTCACCGCGATCTGAAACCCGCCAACATCATGCTGACCGCTGTGGCCGGTACGACGGACTTCGTGAAGGTGCTTGATTTTGGGATCTCGCGCAGCCTCGACGAGGCCCTCACGCAGATGACCCGCGATGGGATGATCATCGGGACCCCGCGCTATATGGCGCCGGAGGGCCTCGTCGACTCGAAGACCGAGGCGCCGTCGGATCTGTACGCATTGGGTCTCGTCGTATACGAACTGTTGAGCGGACGCTACCCGTACCCGCTTCCCGACGCGCCGAACCTGGTCAACTACGTGCACGCGCACGGGTTTACGCCGCCGTGCGATCTGCGTGGCGCGCACGCGGAGGTGACGGACGCGATTTGGTCCGTGGTGACGCGGCTATTGGCAAAGCTGCCGGAGCAACGGTACGCGACGGCGCCTGAGGCCGCGGCGGCGTTTGAGGAGGCGCTGGCGGCGTCGGTGTCGGTGGGTGCCGCGGCGGTGGGCGGGGTGACCGATCGGGTGCCTGACGGTGCGGCGCCGGGCGAGGAGCCGCCGAGTGAGGAGCCTCCGCGGGCGGTCGCGCCGCCGCCCGCCGACGTGGGGTCGTCGCTTGCAAACCTCGATGCGCCATACGGGGTGGACGATCGCGATGAGGAATCGGCAGACGCAGCCTGGCAGCCCGCGCGCTCCGCGACATGGAGACGATCGGCGGTGGGTTTCGCGGTGGTCGGCGGTCTGGTCGTGGTGGGCGGGTGGTTCGCGGCGAAGGGGGGCGTCATCTCGGGGCCGGCAGACACAGCGGATTCAGGCGGCGCAAGCACGG
>CAZNZH010000280.1:0-7290 GCA_964577445.1 uncultured Myxococcales bacterium | reverse complement strand
AGCACGAGGCCAGCGGTGGCGAGTACTGACGGCGCTGACAGCGGCGGCTACGGGATCTCCTGCGCCGCCTTCTTGCCCTCGCGCCACGGCATCGGGAACTGCTCCAGCGCCTCGTCGTCGAGCCAGGTGTGCTGGTTCTTCTTCCGCACCCGCAGGATGTCGGCGCTGTCCTCGTCGGCCGCGCGCTCGCGGTCGAGATCGGGGAAGATCTCGGCCAGCCGCTCCGTGCGCGCCACCGGCTCGATGCCGTCGTGGCCGAAGAGCATGAAGTAGCCCTCCCAGAAGCCGTAGCAAGCCGGCTCAAAGAAGCACTCTTTACATTGCGGCAGCTTGACCTTCTTGCGCTCGGTGACGCGGAAGGAGCTGAGATCTTTGCCGAATGTCCCCTCGGGGTCGGTGACGTCGTGGAGGTCCACCCGGTGCTCGTGTCCCGTCACGAAGCACATCGGGTAGCCCTCCTGGCTGTCCACGCGGAAGCCCACGCCGAGCTTCACGCACTCGTCGAGCGCGGCCGAGAAGTTCTCTTTGACCCGCGGCAGGTGCGGCCAGATGTGCATGTTCTTTCGCGCCCGCGCCTCGGGCTGCATCGAGAAGAACAGGATCTCGCGCATCCCCGGGAACTCGCGCTTGCAGAAGCGCACGTAGTCCACGAGATCATCGACGTTCCACTTGATGATGACGTGGCTCAGCATCACGTTCACGCCCTCGGCGATGAAGAGCTTGATGCCGTCGACGACCGTCTTATAGACGCCCTCGGTGACCGTGATGCGGTCGAATATCTCCTCGCGGTGGCTGTGCAGCGAGATCAACGTGTCGGTCACCCCTGCCTTTTTGAACTTCCGCACGTTGTCCGCGGTCGCCATGGACGCGTTGGTCTGAAGCTCGATGGACTTGAAGCCCAGCGACTTCGCGTACCGGATGAGCGGCAGGATGTCGGGGTGAATCGTCGGCTCACCGCCCGAGATCGTGAGGCGCTCAAACCCGTTCTCGCGCATCTTGTCCATGTAACCGCGCCAGTTCTTGCCCGCGGTGTTCATGATCGCGTCGGAGGGTCTCTTTTTTTCCTCGTGCCACGCGGCGAAGCAGAACGGACAACGGAAGTTGCACTCCAGCAGGATGCGCGCGGTCTGCGTCGGCAGCCGGTCCTCGATCGGATCGCGCACCTTGTGCGGATCATACGCGGCGCGCTCGCGCGCGGACTGGTCCATGATACCCCCGAGACGGTGTGGCCGTCGTGAAGTCGGATGCTACCGGCCAACCCAGCGGCGCGCAATGAAGGGTCAACGAGGCCCTCTACGCATGCGGTCTCGGCGTGGGATCGCGTCGCGCGGTGTGGCCGGTCCAGCGCCCCGCAGTTGAGCGGGCGATCCATCGTGGCCTAGTATGCGCCCGCGGCGGCCTTCCGCCGCCGCACAGGAGCGACCGCCATGGGGGCTGGGTCGCGCGCCGGGCCTCGACGCCGGGCACAGGTGGGAGCGTTTGGGGCAGGCACACCTTGAGATCGGACTCGTCTTGGTCCCCGCGTTCGGTGAGCGCGGGTCCTTCACGCCCCTGGGCCTCGCCTACCTGAACGGCGCGCTGCGCGAGGCGGGCTTTGAGCCCAGCTACCACGACATCAACGCCGCCGTGCGCCGCGAGGAGCCCGATCTCCAGGGCGAGCTGGTGGCCCACGGCTTCTCGCCCGATGAGGGCGGGTTTTTCGGCCCGGAGCTGCCGCTGCTGCTCGAGCTGGGGCGCCGCGAGCTGATGGCCGACGCGCCGCTGGCCGACCGCATCCTGGCCCGCGCGCGGCTCGACGCGGACCGCCTGCCGAAGCTCGATCTCGCGCTGCTGACGCTGTGGGATTCGAACCTCTACTACGCGACGGCCATCGGGCGCGTGCTGCGCGAGCGCGGGACCACCGTGGTCATGGGCGGCCCGTCGGCGCAGCTTCAGCCGGTGCGCGAGCTGATGATTCGGCTGGGCGCGGCAGACGCCGTGCTCTACGGCGAGGGGGAGGTGCGCGTCGTCGAGGTCGCGCGCCGCGTCGCCGCGGGGGAGCCCCTCGACGGCATCGGCGGCGCGACCCTGCGCGGCCCCGACGGTCGCGGCATCGAGACGCTGCCGACCGCGAACCTGCTGGTGCATTCGGTCCCGCGCGCGTCCTTCGAGGGGATGCCGCGCGAGCAATACCTGCCGATCATCACGTCGCGGGGCTGCATCCGCGACTGCTCGTTCTGCACCGAGAAGTTCAACTGGCGGAAGTTTCGCCAGCGCAAGGTCGAGGCCGTCCTCGACGAGATGGAGGATCTGCTCGCGCGCTTCAACATCCAGAGCTTCGAGTTCAACGACGACCTCATCAACGGGCACGTCCGCTGGCTCGACTCCTTCCTCGACGGGCTCATCGAGCGGCAGTGGGACATCCGCTGGACCTGCTTCATGGAGCCGTATCGCCTGACCTCGGAGATGATCGACAAGATCGCCCGCTCCGGCTGCACGCTCATCAAGTACGGCGTGCAGCACTTCGACCGCGACATGCTGCGGACCATCGGGCGCGGCGATGAGGTCTCCGAGGTCGTCGACACCCTCCGCCGCACCGCCGACCACGGCATCCGCGTCAGCTTCGACATCATCCCCGGCCACCCCGGCGAGACCGAGCGCGCGCACGAAGTGAACATGCGCATGCTGCCCGAGGTGCTGAGCGGCCACGATCTGCTCGAGGTCAACCTCAACCCCTTCCTGCTGCTCTACGGGTCGCCGGTTCACCTCCAACCCGAAGAGTACGGCGTGGACATCCAGTTCTGGGACGACACGCTCTTCCCGCTGCCGGTGCGCGGCGAGTTCGCCGACCTCGCGCCGCAGTTCATTCGGTCCTACAAACAGGAGCCGGGGCGCGACGTGGTCATCGACCGCACGCGACAGCTCGAGGGCGTCGCGGCCCGCGCCCGCGCTCGCCACGGCGTCTCCTCGGTGCCGGTGCCCCACGACGGCCCGCTGCCTGAGCTGCTGGACCGGCTGCGCGCCCGCGGGGTCGAGCGCGTCTCGCTTCGGCCCGAGCCCCAGACCACCCCGCGCGACCTGCTGGTGGCGTTTGAGGCGGCGGCCCAGCGCGGGTTCTCGGTCGTCGCGCTCGAGACCCCGGGCGAGCCCCTGGACCGCCCGGCCTTCGTCTCCCGAGCGCAGCAGTCCGGCCTCAACCACGCGATCATCGTGCCGGGGGGCCGCGCCGAGCTGCGCGCCGCCGCCGCGAAATCCCTCGGGGAGGCAGGTATCCCCTGGGTGTTTCACCTGGAGCCGGAGGCGGGCGAGCTGGCGCATGTCGGCCCGTTCGTCGTGGAGGCCCGAGCCCTGGGCGCCCGCGCGCTGGTGCTGGACCTGGCGACGGCGGTCGACGGCGCTCACGGTGCGCCGCTGCTGTCGGCGGCGTCGGTGGCGCGCCAGGCCATCGAGGTCGGCAGCGAGGCCGGGCTCCCGGTGCTGGTCTACGGGCTCCCCTTCTGCCACCTGCCGGATCTGCTGGATCACCTCGCCGCGACGCCGCCGATCTTGGCGCTCAACCTCGCCGGCCGCCCGCGCTGGCCGGCCTTCGTGCGCCAGCCGCCCCGCTGCCGTAGCTGTGCGCTGTCCAACCGCTGCCCCGGCGCCCCGGAAGGCGCGCTCGCGCGTGAGGGCGAGACCGTGCTGCGGCCGCTCCATGGGCGCCCGAACCAGACCCGCGAGGCGACCCTGGCCGATCTCGGCGTCTGGGGCATCTGAACCCTGGCGTCACCCGGGCGCTGGCGCGCGGCGCAGGCAGACGAGGCCGACGGCGACGGCGATGACGGCCAGGGGCGCGCCCAGCTCGCCGCGCAGCCAGGGGGCGATCGGCCCCGCGTCGACGAGGGTGTGCCGCAACACGCCGTACAGCACCGCGTTGTGCGCCGCGTGGGCGACCACGGCGGGCCAGACGCTGGCGCTGCGGGTGCGCAGCCAGGCCAAGAAGACGCCGAAACCCATGGCGAAGACGCCGAAGCAGACGATCCCGTAGAGCTCGGGCGCTCCCTGGCCGAAGTCACCCCAGATGGCGCCCGGCAGGTGCCAGGCGAACCACGCGGTGCTGCTCCCCAGGGCCGCCCGGCGAAAGCCGTAGCGGCTGACCAGCGCCGGCACCAGCCAGCCGCGAAAGCCCAGCTCTTCGCCGGCGGCTTCGAAGAGGTTGATCGGCACCAACCCCCACTCGAGCCCTCGAACCGAGCCCTTGAATCGGACGACGCCGGCCAGCAGCAGCGTGCCATCGACCGCGAGCAGCGCCGCCGCCGGTACCGCGAAGGCCAGCGCGAGGTAGCGCCAGCGGCCCGCGCCGAGCCCCAGGGTCGCCAGCCCGCGCCGCGTCAGCAGCGCCGCCCCCACGCCGACGATCGCCGGCGCCCACAAGACCAGCGGCCCCGTGGGCGTGCCGTAGAGCCCCTCGTAGCCCAGCGCCTGGTGCAGCGCGAAGACGCCGGCCGACAGCGCGATCGCCGCCACCGCGAAGCCCCAGGTCTCCGCGGCGCTGGCCCGACGCGCGAAACCCGCAGGTGCCGCCTCGGGATTCGTCACGCCGGGCATGTGGCGGGGCGGCCCTGAGGCGGGGTCGCCCACCTCGCGGTCGACGGCACCGGCGCGGCTATGGTCGCGGTCATTCGGAGCTCGGCACACCCCGCCGTGGCGCGCCGCGCTCGGCGCAGCGACCTCACCGCTCGCCCCTCAAGGGAGCGCGGGCCCCGAGGCGCACGAGGCGGCCGGGGCGGGCGCTGGTGAGGGTGTCGTTGTCGAGGACCTGTTGGCCGCTGACCGGGCGGGCGCGGTAGCCCTCGGCGTTTTGCAGCAGGCGCTTGCCGCCCGCGGGGAGGTCGGCGACCAGGTGGGGGCGGCGCAGGGTGAGGTCTTCCAGATCGACGACGCTCAGGTCGGCTTTGGCACCCGGCGTCAGGGTGCCGCGGTCGTTCATGCCGATGTGGCGCGCCGTGTCGTGGGTCATCATCTTGACGACCTTCTCGAGCGGCAGCCCCCCCGCGCGGTCGCGGGCCCAGTGGGTCAGCATGGTCGTCGGGAAGCTGGCGTCGTAGATGGTGCCGGCGCGCGCGCCGCGTCGCCACCATGTCGATCTGCGCCAGGAGCAGGTCGACCAAGGGCGGGATGGAGCTGCCGTCGCCGGAGGCCTTGCCCTGCGCCTGTCGCCGCGTCGACGCGCTTGAGGATCTGCTGCCGCCGCGGCGGCGCGCGGATCCGCTGGAGCGGCGACGGGCGCAGGGCGTGCCCGGGCGCGGCCTGAGCCATCTTCTCGAGCAGGTCGAACTCGCCGTCGAAGCGGTCGGGCGACTGGACCATGTCGAAGTCGCTCACCGCCTGGAGCAGCCCGTGGCCCAACCCCACCAGCGCGCTCGCCAGCCCCGTCAGCTCGCGCTCCGTGGGCTCGACCGACGGCGTGTGCGTGCCGTCGGCGTCCCGGTGGTTGTCGGTGCGGCCGACCGACCGCGACGATGCGCCCGTCCTCGATGCCCACGTCAGCCCGTCGCCGGTCCGCGCCGGTGCCGTCGACCACCGTCCCGCCCACAATCCGGATATCGTCGTCCATGCTCAGTCCTGCGTCGCTAGCTCGCGACCGCGTCGGAGGGGGCGCGGATGTCGCCGACGCGGCCGCTGAGGGTGACGCGGGTGACCCACTGCATCGGCGCTTCGGGGTGCGGGCGTTTGCCGTCGAGGACGTCGAGGCCGATCGCGAGCACCTCGGGGAGCACGGCGTCCATCAGCCGGCGGCCGGCCTCGGCGGTGGCGAGGTGGGGTGCTGAGGTGTAGCCGGGGAAGGGGCGCAGGGCGAACCAGGCGGCGGAGGCGGCGGCCATGCGCAGCTCGGCGGCCAGGGGGGCCTTGCCCAGGCGTTGGGCCGCGTGGGCGGCGGCGGCGAGGCCACGGTGCGGCGTCACGTCCGGGCAGCGCGGCACGTCCTGGTGGCCGGAGACGCTGTGGGGGGCGAGGTACAGGCTGAGGGAGGTCTCGAGGAAGCCGGCGTGGAAGTCCCAGGGGAAGCGCTCGGTGAGCCAGGCGCGGTCGGCCGGGGCCGCGACGTCCTCGAGCAGATCGGGGTAGTCGGCGGCGTCGAGGCCGGCCAGTCGCGCGAGCAGCAAGTGCATGGGCGCGAAGGCCTGGACCCCGCGGGCGGCCAGGGCGCCGACGCCGGCGTCCAGCGCGGCGGTGTGGAGCGGGGCGCCGTGGAAGGTGCCGAGGACCACGCGGCGCGCGCCGAGGTCGGCGAGGGCTTCGCAGGCCCGGACCACGGCGCGGCGGACCTCGACGAAGGGCGTCACGCGGGTCCCGGGGCCGGGCGTGGGGTCGACGCCGACCTCCAGGTCGTCGGCCAGCAGCAGGGGCCAGTCCCGGTCCATGGACCACGCCGCGTGCAGGCGCAGCGTCACCGCGTCGGTGATGAGGCGGTCGTTGTGCAGCGAGAGGTGCGGCCCGTGGTACTCGACCGGGTTCGTGCCCAAAAAGACAGGCGCGCCCGAGGTCAGCAGCGCGCGGGCGCGGCGATGGGGCTGGGCGAGCAGGCGGATCGGCGCGGTGTCGGCGGGCATCGAGGACCTCCGGGCGGCCGAGTCTAACACCAACAAGGGCGACCGGTGCGCCGTTGTGACGGGCGACGACACCACCGGCGAGCCCTCGCCAAGCCGACCCCCGCATGTCAACTCACTGCGGCGGCGTGCCGCCGGTGAGCCGGACCGCCACGGTCTGCTCGGCAACACCCGAGAGCTTCCCGCTGGCCTTGACCACGAGGTTGGCGCCTTGGCCGGCGAGCTCGGGGCCGTCCACGATGAGCGGGAGGCTGTAGAGGTAGTCGTAGCCGTCGCCCGCGCGGATGGGCCTCAGGCCGCTGCGGATGACCCCGCCCTCGTCGACTCCCGCCGCCCAGAGGCGCGCTTCCAGGTCGACGTCGCCGGTCAGCATCCCCGCCGTGCGTACCGCGACCACCAGCATCCAGGCGCCCTGGGTGCCCTTCTCGACCCGAAACTCCGACCCCGCCTCCAGCGCCACGAACCGGGCCGGGTCCGACACGCCGAAGGGGTTGGTGCCGACCGCGAAGCTGGGCGCTGGCGTCAGGGGCAGCTCCGGGCCTCCGAGTTCGCTGTCCGTAGCTGACGAATCGAGGATCTCGGGCGGGTCTGCGCCGTGCAGCCCGAGATCCCTCGCCGCGTCATCGATCACCGCCGCGTCCGGGTCAGCGAGGGCGTCCGCGCCGACCAGCGGCGTGTCGCAGGCGACCGCCGGCAGCAGCGCAAGCGCCGCGACGACCCT
>CAZNZH010000279.1:0-7319 GCA_964577445.1 uncultured Myxococcales bacterium | reverse complement strand
CCTATCGCGACGGCCATGTGCGGCTGCCCATCGAGACGCTGGCTCGGGTTCCCGGGCCGTCGGACCCCTATGACGCGGCCAGGCGGCCCCCGGCGGCCTGATTAGAGCTGGCCCTCAAGCGCGCGGCGGGCCTCGTCCATCGCCCGCGCCCGCTCCTCTGCGGCTCGGTCCTCTTGGCGCCGTTCGGCGTAGCGTCCCCAGAGGACGTCGAGGCGCTCCTGGGCGAGATCGCGCAATTGGTTGGGTTGCGCGGACCTGGCGGTCAGGTCCATCACCTTCTGGTAGGCCGCCTCCGCTTCGAGCCGCATGTTCTCGTTAATGTCGACCGCGCGCGTGTGGTAGAGCGATTCGGGCTGAACGCGAGTCACCATCAGGGTGTTCGGGGCGCTGCCCACCTGGTCGAGGTAGGCCGCCATCGCCTCGTTGAGCTCACCCAGCTTCAGCGCCGCGAAGACGCGACGCGGGGAGCGCCGGAAGTCCATCAGCGCCTCCAGCAGGGCCACATGGCGCTCGTAGCGGGCGAGCTCGCCCCGGACCACGCTCGCCGGGACGCGGCCCCGAGCATCGGGCAAGAGCTGGTCCCAGACCGCGTCGAGCGCGCCGTAAGCGGCCTCTGGAGCCTTGGTGCAGTTCGGCTCCAGCCGCGCGAGGCGGCGGAGCTCCCGGGTCGCGGCGGCGGGGTTGAAGCGCTGGCTGGCGGCGAAACGTGCGGCGGCCTTCTCGCAGCGGACCAAGACGACCGCGGGCCTCGGCGGCGGCGTGGCCTTCACGGGCTGCGCCGGGGGCTTGGCCGGCGCAGGATTCACAGCGCGGGCGGGCTGGGTGGCCGGTTTCGCCGCCGGAGCGGTCGCGATGGCGGGACCGGGGAGGGCGGCGAACAGCGCGATGGCCCCCAAGCGGATGGCCCACCGGCGCGGCCTCGTGAGTCTCGTCAGTGGGGACATCGATAACTCTCCGCGTGCCTGGGGCTGCCCAGCCCCGTCGCTACGCCCATGGGGGCTGCCGGGACCGGCCGGGCGGGCGTCAGGGCGTCGATCGCCCGAAAGCAGGTTCTCCCTCCAAGCGACGTCGCCGCCCGCGCAGCGTAACACGCCACAGCGTGCGCCGAGCCGGCTTGTGCGCCCCGGGATCCTCGTGAGCGCGCGGCGGCGGGGTGCTCTCGTGACCGGTGGAATTCGCGGGAGTCTATCCTTATAATGACGCGTCTTCTCACGCCGGCCCACCGCGTGGGTCCCGCGGATTCACCTGGGGCCGCGGCGCCCGAAAGCGGGCTCGACCCTGGAGTCTTCGCCATGCGCCCGCTCGCGCTCTTGTTGATCGCGCCGACCTGGCTTCTTTGCGCGACCGCGCCGGCGGTGGCGGCCGAGGCGGCGGCGACGCGGCTGGCCGCGGGGTGCGCGTGGCTGGACAGCGGCGACGCGCGCGACGCCGGCAAGGACCGTGTGCTCGGCGACATCCTTCAGGCGCTGCGCGAGCAGTGCGCTGCGGTGCTGCCCGCGTCAAAGGCCGCGAATTGGGTACCTGCCGCGGCTCACGCAGCGTTGGTGGAGCAGTTGGAGGCTCTCCGCGCTGGGCTGACCGACACGATCGAGGTGCCGCCGCCCGCGCGGCCGCCCGCGCCGCCTGCGCCCGGCAAAAAGAGCGGGCCGGCGCTGGCGCCTGAACCGCCAGGGAGAGACCCGCTCGCGCCGTTGAGCGGCACCTGGCACATGCCTCCGCACAAGACCATCGCCGCCTTCGTGCAGCGGCGGCTAGAGCTCACCCAGGACGGCAAGCGCGTGGTGGGGCGCCTGTTCGAGGAGACCTGGTTTCGGGCGCCCACGGCGTGGGTGGACACGAGCTGCGGCGGCGAGGCGATCTTCCGGATGGTCACCGTCGCGCCGGTGTCCGGCACCGTCGAGGGCGACGCGCTCAGCTTTCGGCGCGAGCGGCCGGTCATCGAGTCCTGCACTTGCGGCGCGCGGTGCATCCCCGAGAAGCGGCGCCGGGGCTTCGCGTTTGACCTGGTGGAGTCGGGCAACGTGCTGCGCGACGGGGACACGATCTTCGTGCGCGAGGGCGCGAAGATGCGGGGGGGCGTGGCGGGTGGCCCATCTGCGGCCGCAGCGGGCGCGGTCGGCGACCTGTCCGGCGAGTGGGAGAGCGAGCCCTACGGACGGGGCGGCGCGGAGGTCGTGACCCAGCTCGCGCTGAGCATCTCCGGCAAGCGCGTCACCGGGACGCTGAACGAGCACGTCTCGCAGGAGCTGCCGCTACAGAGCTGGCGCGACCGCTTCTGCGATGGCGCAGAGCGCTTCGAGTACGTCGAGGCGTTCGACGTGGACGGCACCCGCAGCGACACCGGGCTGTCGTTGCGGTTCAAGGCCGGTCGCGTCCTGACTTGTAGCTGCCCGAGCAAGTGTCTGACGCCGAAGCGCCGCGGGCTCAGCCTGTCGGTGAACCCGGCCGGGACTGCCCTCGAGGGATCCGGTCTCGTCCTGCGGCGCCCCTGACGAGCGCCGGGTTCCGCCGCTTCGATCTCACACCGCCCCCCCGGTGGCGCCCCGCGGTCAGCCCGTCGCCGGCACGTTGAAGAGCGCGAGAAAGCGCTCGGCCGCCGCGGGCAGGCCACCGCGCACCCGCCGCACCACGTAGAGGTCGCGGGACAGGTCGAACCCGGCGACGTCGACCGCGCAGAGCTCGCCGCCTTCGATCTCGCGGGCGATGCAGTGCGCCGGGAGCACCGCGAATCCGAGCCCGATGGTGACGAGGCGCTTGAGCACCTCGATGTCCGGGCTCTCGGCGACCACCTGAGGCTCCAGCCCCAGCATCCGGAGGGCCGCGGTCGCCATGCGCCGCGTCGGCGCGTCTTCGTCGAAGGTGACCAGGGCGTGCCCCACAAGCACGTCCGGGTCCAACGCGCCGCGCCCCGTCATGGGGGCGATGGGGTGGCCTCGGCCGACGACGATGCGCAACGGGTTGGAGACGAAGCGGTGAGAGATGACCCCGTCCGCCTCGGGCCAGCCCGCGACCAACCCCACGTCGACGCGATGTTCCCGCAGCGCGTCGATGACTTGGGCCGAGCGGCAGGTGATCACCCGCAACCGCACGTCGGGGTGGGCGTCGCGGAATCGGCGAAGGTAGGCCGGTAGGATGTGGACGCCCACGCTGTTGACGCTCGCGACCGCGAGGCGTCCCGAGCTGCCGCTTCGCAGACTCTCGATGTCTTCTTCCAGGTCGCGGAGGTGGCCGAACATCCGCTCGCTGTGCGCGAAGATGCGCTCGCCGTCGGGCGTCAACTCCATGCCCTTGGGGGAGCGGTGAAAGAGCGGGAAGCCCAGCACTTCTTCCAGCGCTGACGTCTGCTTCGACAGGGCCGGCTGCGACACCCCGAGTCGCTCGGCCGCGCGCTTCATGCTGCCGGTGCGCGCGATCTCGTAGAAGTAGCGCAAATGGTGCAGGTTCAGCGGCTCGGCGTCGCCCATCCGGTGTCCTCACTCGCGCGTCGCGGGCGGGGCCATGTGCCATCCCCGGTCGCGAAGTCGGGCGCGCAGTATACCACGCGAGGGGGCTGTGAGCGCGTCTCGAACCGTATGTCAGTGTGGCGCGAGCGGGAGCGCGTCGTTGACCCTGGCGAAGGCCGATCGCTATAGTGCCGCCTCCTTTGGATGGCCGTTCCCTCGCGGGTTGTGCGGCAGAGTTGAGGTGTGATGGCCGCCGTGCTCAAGCGGGTGAGGTTCGTGTGCGCAGCGGCTGCCGTGGGCATGGTCCTGGCAGCGTGTGGCGACAACGACGGCGGTGGTGCGGGTAGCGGCGCTGACGCGGACCCCGCGGACGTCTCAGGGGGCGAGACCCAGGAGGTCGTCGTCGGCGACGGCGCAGATGGCGGCGCGGAGGACGTCGGGCCAGGCGGCGGCGACGCGGACGGTGAGCCGCTTGCAGATGCGGCGCCGGACCAAGCTGGCGATGGCACGGTGACGCCGGACGTCGACGCTGCGGCGGAGGTGGACGTGCCGACCGGGCCCAACCTCGGCAACACCGGATATCCCAGCGCCGAGCTGATGGTGAAGATCATCAGCCCATCGGGCGGAGAGCGCACCCAGTTCATCAGCGGGACCCTGCGATTGGGAGGCATCCTGTTCGGCGAAGTCGACACCATGAGTTGGAAGATCTCGCCGGGCGGGCAGTCGGGAGCGATTCAAAAGGGGGCCTACTGGATCTCGGGCCAGATCCCGCTGCAGCCGGGTGATAACCGCGTCGTGGTGACCGCCGAGCACGGCGCGACGGTGGTCGACGACTCGCTCGTCGTGACCTACAACCCCGCGTTTCGCTTCGACACGCCGCCGCGCGCGCGCCCCGATGTCGTGTGGTTGGGCACCAAGCAGCCGGTGGTCTTCACCATCGCCGCGTCGCTGTACCCGCAGTTCGCCGCCAACACGATGACGCTGCTGGAGGTCGACGCGGATGGAAACACCATCGCGACGGTCGGCGGGATGGTCGACAGCGGGCAAACCAGCACGACGGGCGATGAGATTCAGGGCGACGGCGTCTTCACACACCGTGCGGAGGTGGCCTGCGCTGCTTCGGGGACGCGCTACTACCGGGTGTCCGTGCAGGTCGACAACGGGGTCAGCTCCTACAAGGCGCTGTCAGAGGCGGTGCCGGTCCACTGCCTGGAGCATTTGAGCGGAATCACATGCGAAAATCACCTCGGGATCGTCCTGCAGGCCGAGGCCAGCGCCAAGGCGGGAGCGCCCCTCGATGACGTGATCGCGTCGCTCCAGGCCAGCCCGGCCGTGGCGGACGCTGGGAGGGCCAGCGGTGACGGGTTCAGCCTCTGGATTCAGTTCAAGACGGGCGTGCTGGCGGCGGTGCTGCTCGCGCCGCCCAACACGCGCGGCGGCGGCGACAACGCTCCTGCCGACCCGCCCTTCGATCCGCCGCCTGGAGGGCTGTTTCAGGCCCAAGCGGTCGGCAACCTCGTGGATATCCGGTCGAAAAAGGCGATCGTGCTCGCGCCATTCGCCGCCGAGTTCGGCGCGACGGAGGACGGCCCCGCGGTCGCGGCCGCCATCGGGGCCACGGAGTGTCCCAGCTTCAGCCTGAGCGGAGGTGCGGCGCTCCAGGGCGCGGCAGCGAGCCTGGAGCGGTTTCGGGACCTCGCGAGCCACGGGATCATCTCGATCAGCTCGCACGGCGAAGCCCTCTTCGGGACGCTCGACCCCAAAAAGAAGCGGGCGCTCTACGGTTGGGATCACGCCGGCGCCCAGGAGGTCATCTGGTCGGGCGAGGCGATCCAGTGCAACCAACTGCTGCAAGCCTCGCAGGCCTGCACCGTGTCCAACGCCGATCCGACCGGCGGCTGCCCCCTGGGCACCACCTGCCAGGTCACCCAGGGCAGCGGGGGCGGCAACGCGTCGGGCGTGTGTCTTGACCGCACTCAGGTCGACCTTCGGCTGGGCCGGGTCTTGCTGACGAATCGAGGCTACGCGATAACGCCGGCCTTCTTCGAGGCCTACGCTGGCGGCGGCTACCCCAACAGCGTCGTGAACCTGGGCGCGTGCCGGACCATGTATAACGGCACGTTGGTGGCCGCGTTCTTTGGCAGCGGCGCCATGGCCATCACGGGGTTTTCCGGCTACGTCGACAGCGCCTGGGCGAAAGCGCGGGTCCTGGAGACGTTTGAGGGCAGCGTCGGCAAGGGGCTGCTGGGCGAAGGCTACAAGACGGCTCAAGACCCCACGCACCCCGGGACATGGTGGCGGCTCTTCGGCGCGTCGAATCTCGACTTGTCCAACTCGGAGATCGTCAACCCCAGCTTTGAGGACGGCGACGCCACCGGATGGACGACCGACGGTGATGGTCGCGTCGTCACGCGGCTCGGCGCGACCCTGCCGGCTAACGGCAAGTTTATGGGACTCCTCTCGACGGGGCTGGGGTTCACGGTCCAGACCGGGACGCTGGAGCAGGATTTCTGCATCCCGCCTGACAAGAACGAGGTGGAGATTCAGTGGAAGTTCTACTCCGAGGAGTTCAAGGAGTATTGCGGCTCGCAGTTCCAAGACACCTTCCAGGCCGTGCTCCTCGGGGCCGCCGGGCAACTGACGGTGGTCGACGTCAAGGTCGACAACCTGTGCGGCTACACCGACTGGCCGGCGTGCGGGAGCTGTGTGAATCCCGAGAGTTGCGACTACGAGTGCATGGGCGGCAGCGGATGTCGATTCAACGGCAGCATCTGCGAAGGTAGCTACTCCTGTAAGTGCGGGAAGTACTTCAGCGGCTTGGTGCCGTCCGACGTCAGCTTCGACCAGAACGGCGTCTGGACCACGCTCTGGCAGCGCAGCGTCAAGAATGTGAAACCGTTGGCCGGCGCCGGAAAGGTCACCTTGCGACTCTTCGCGACCGACAAGGGCGACTCGGTCTTCGACACGGTCATCTTGGTGGACGATGTGCGTTTCCGCTGACGGGGGGAGGATGAACTGGTCGACCTCCGCCGTTGCGGCTCCCTCTGGGCTTCAACGGGGGGCTGCCATGTCGCGCGCGTGGTTGCGAATTCGTTCCAGGCTTAGCCGACCCGCTGACCGCGCCTGCGCGTCGCGGCTGCTGCTGTTGGCCGTGGGTGGTGTCTTGGCCAGCGGGCTCCTCGCCGCCGGCTTGGCACACGCGAGCGAGGGTGACAGCTACGCGCTCGACGCGGTCTCGCGTGCGGTCGATGCCCGGGGGCGGCTGCGCTGTCCAGATCTCGGGCTGGTGCGCTACGACGGGGAGATCCTCCGCTACCATCGGCCGCTGAAGGTCTATGAGGGGTTTCGGGAGCACCTCGCGCGGTTCGAGGCCGTCGTGCGCGATGTGGCCGTCGAAGTTTACGGGCGCGCGCCGCGTCGCATCGTTCACATCGGCGCCTACAACTGCCGGCGAATCCGTGCGTACCCGACCGTGCTGAGCGAGCACGGGCTCGGCAACGGCATCGACATCGCCGGGTTCGACTTCGCCAGCGCTCCGAAGGGGCAGAAGCTACCGGAGGGGTTGCCGCGCTCGCTGAGGCGGGCGTTCAAAGTGCGGATGAAGGACCACTGGGAGGGCGGGCGCCGGGAGGCCGCGAAGGTGCATCAGCGGTTCCTCCAGACGCTCGCGAGGCGGCTGATCGAGCGCCAGGACATCTTCCGCGTGCTGCTTGGGCCCGCGTGGCCCGGGCACCGGAAACACCTCCACTTCGACATGGCGCCGAATCGGGGGGTGGCGATCTTTGAGGAGACCAGCGACTGACGGGATGGCCTGCCGTGGCGCGTCGATCGCCTCGCTGCTGGCAGGGGCGTAGACCTGATTGGTCACTCGTCCGG
>CAZNZH010000278.1:6013-7343 GCA_964577445.1 uncultured Myxococcales bacterium | reverse complement strand
ACCAGGTCACGCCGCGGCTCTTCGCCGAGGCCCCGACCCCTGAGGCCCTGGCGGCGCTGTCGGTGGAGCGAATTCACGAGCATATTCGCGAGGTTGGGCTGGCGCCAACCAAGGCAAGGCACCTCAAGGAGGCGGCGCGGCTCCTGGTCGAGCGGCACGGTGGGGTGGTGCCGGCCGACTTCGCGGCCCTGGAGGCGCTGCCGGGCGTGGGGCACAAGACCGCGTCGGTGGTGATGTCTCAGGCCTTCGGCGTGCCGGCCTTCCCGGTGGACACACACATCCATCGCCTGGCCGGGCGCTGGGGGCTGTCGCGGGCGAACAACGTCGTCGAGACCGAGCGCGACCTGAAGGCGGTCTTCCCCGAGGACACCTGGAATCGGCGGCACCTGCAGATCATCTTCTTCGGACGCGAGCACTGCCCAGCGCGCGGTCACGACCTCGCGGCCTGCGCCATCTGCGGGTTCGCGGCGACCAAGGCGCGGATCGCGGCGGAGGCCTCTAAGCCTCGCGCAGCATCGCGTCGAGGAAGCGGCGCGACCTGAGCGGGCGGCCGGTGGAGTCCTCGATGAGGGCCTCGAGGACGCGCCCCACGGTCGCGCGCTCGTCGTCGGGCAGCGGCCGCCAGGTGCCGCGGTGCCAGTCTGCGAGGATCTCTCTACTGGTTTCGGGGATCTCGGGCAGGTCGGCGACCCCCGGCAGGACGCCCGAGCCTTCGAGCATGCGGAGCTCGAAGAGGAGCAGCACGTCTTCGGAGGGCGTCTCGCTCGCGCCGTCCAGGTGGCGCAGGGCTCGCAGCAGCAGCTCGTAGACGCCTTGGAGGTGGCCGTGCTCGGGGACGAGGTGCAGGACCACGTCCAGCATCGACGAGGCCAGGGCGAAGCGGACGAGGTCGGCGCGGATGCCGCCGAAGACCTCGAGGGTGCGGGCGGAGACGAGGCGCGCGAGGTCTCGGCTGGCGTGGCCGACCAGCCGCACCTCGACGCGATGCAGCAGGTCCAGGTGCCCGGCGGTGTGCCGCTTGCTGGTGCGCGCGCTCTTCGCGAAGGCCGGGATGTGGCCGAGGCTGGGCGTCAGCAGGTGGACGACCTTGTCATCGCCGCTGTCGGCTGCGCGGAGGACCAGGGCCTCGGTCAGCGCGGGGGCGGTCGACATGCCGCCTAGCCCCCGTTGAGGAGCGTGAGCAGCACCTTCGCGATGCTGAAGTAGGTCAGGATCCCCAAGATGTCGACGGTCGTCGTCACGAAGGGGCCGGTGGCGACGGCGGGGTCGAGGCTGAGGCGGTTGAGGATCATGGGGATGGCGGCGCCGATGGTGCTGGCGACGACCATGC
>CAZNZH010000278.1:2450-6003 GCA_964577445.1 uncultured Myxococcales bacterium | reverse complement strand
CCCACGGCGAGCCCGTAGATGGCGGTCCCCGTGAGCAGCGTGGCGACCGTGCCGACCACCAAGCCGTAGATCGCCCCCATCACCAGGCCGATGCTCACCTCGCGCCGCACCACGCTGAGGCGGTTGCCCAGCGCGCCGATGTGGCCGAGGGCGAGGGCGCGCACGGTGACGGTGGCGGACTGGGTGCCGACGTTGCCGCTCATGCCGAGGATCATCGGCAGGTAGAAGGCCAGCACGGCGTGACGCGTGAGGGTGTCGTGGTAGCCGCCCATGATGCCCGCCCCGATGAGGCCGCCAGCGCAGCTCGCCAGCAGCCAGGGGAAGCGGATGCGCACGTTGCGGGCGACGCTGGAGGTCTCGCCCAGCTCGAAACCGGCGCCGGCCATCTTGAGGATGTCCTCGGTGGCCTCCTCGCGGAACACCTCGATGACGTCGTCGACGGTCACCAGGCCGAGCAGCTTGTTGGTGTCGTCGACCACCGGCACGGCCAGGAAGCCGTAGCTGGCGACCATGCGCGCGACCACCTCCTGGTCGGTGTCCGGCGTCACGCTGATGACGTCGGTCTCCATGATGTCGCCGATGCGCTTGCCGGCCTTCGCCGTCACCAGCTTTCGCAGCGACAGCACGCCCGTGAGGTGGCTCGAGCTGTTGAGCACGTAGATGTAATAGACCATCTCGATGTCGTCGGACTCGCGGAGCTGAGCCAGCGCCTCGAGCACGGTGTCGTCTTCGGCCAGCGCCACGAAGTCCGGGATCATGATGCCGCCGGCCGTATCGGGGCCGTAGCGCATCAGGTCCTCGAGCTCGTCGGACTGCTCGAGGATCCCGAGGACGGCCGCGCGGAGCTCGGCGTTCAGGTCCCCGAGGATGTCGGCCATGTCGTCGGTCGCCATCTCGCGGAGGATCAGCGCCACCTCCTCCGGGCCCAGCGGCGTCAGCATGGTCTGCCCGAACGGCGAGTCCATCTGGACGATGATCTCGGCCTTCCGCTTGGGCGTGGTCAGCCGCTTGAAGATCGCCTCCTGGTCCTGGGCGGGCATCAGCGCCATCACCGCGGCGACCTCCTCGTCGCGGGTACGCAGCAGGAGCTTGTCCAGGTGCTCCCACGCGCCGCGACGCAGGTAACGCCTGAGGCTCTCGTGGAGCAGTCGGAGCTTCTTCACCTGCATGGCGGCACTGCCTTATTAAGGAGTGATGCTGCCCACGGCGTCGACCCGGTGTTGAATCTCGGGCCGCTGATTCGGGGCGGCGGCCGTGACCTCCGACGCGCGCTGGCTGCTGATCAGCCACGCGGCGAAGAAGATGCCCACCGCCAGCAGCAGCAGCACCAAGTGACTGGCGTGGAGCCCTCGGCGCGACTCGACCGCGTCCCCGGACAGGATGCGCGAGCCGGCCCCCTTGTCGAGGGTGCCCCTGGAGCGCGTCGCCGGGCCGCGCACGTTGGGCGTGGCCGCGCGGCGGTCGGCGTCGATCTCGCTGCGCACCATCCGCAGCACCTCGTGGGGGTCGATGCCGACGGCGATGGCGTAGGCCCGAACGAAGCCGCGCTGATAGACGGGGTCGGGGAGGCCGGCGCGGTCGCCGTCCTCGAGCGAGTGCAGAATCTGGCCCGAGACCTTGGTGACCTGGGCGACCTGCTCGACGCTCATGCCGCGAGCCTCGCGCGCGGCCTTCAACACTTGTCCGAGCTCATTCATGGGGCGCCTCGTCGCGGCTCGTCCAGGCCCTGCTGCCCTCCACCGCCGGGGCGGTCATAGTCACCGCCCGAGCGGCGTGTCAATGGCGGACCCGCATCGGCCGGGGCCATTTCTCACCGGACCTGCGGCGGTGAGAAATGGCGACGGGGCAGGTCAGTCGACCGCGCGCAGCCCGCCGACCACGGACTTTGCGGCCGCTCGGCCGGCGCTGTACTGCGTCGCCGCCAGGGTGCAGACCGCGGTCGCCGCCGCGACCAGCACGAGGTCCAGCAGGTTGAGCTGCACCGGCAACCGATCGATCAAATACACCGACGCATCCAGTGGGTACTCCAGCGCGCCGAGCACCCAACACAGCCCCACCCCGAAGAGCATGCCGGCGGTGGTGCCGATGCCGGCCACCAGCAGGCCCTGGAGCGTGAAGACGGCGCGGATGGTCCCCGCGGTGGCGCCCATCGCTCGTAATATCGCGATATCAGGCGTCTTTTCGTGAATCACCATCATCTGTGAGCCGACCACCACGAAGGCGCCGACCACGATGATGATGAGGAAGAACATGGTCAGGACCACCTTCTGTAGCTTCAGCGCCCGAAAGAGGTTGGTGTTCATCTCTTTCCAGTCGATCAGCCGGAAGCGGGGGTGGTATCCGAAGTCCATCTCCTGATATTTCACGAGGTTGACTAGCTGGATGACGTTGGTCAGGCCGCCGGCGAACGAGCCGTCGGTCGCGATGGGCGAGTCGCGCACCTCGCCCGCGGTGTAGCGGGCGATCTTCCCTCTAAAACCCTCGACCTGCCCGACCAGGGAGGTGATGTCGTAGGGGTCCACCAGGGCCGCGAGCTGGCGCTCCACGTCGTCGACCCGCAGGAGGTCTTCGGTCTTGACCTCGAGCCACCGGATCACCGGGCCGCGGTTGAGAAACCGCTGCGCCGCCTCCAGGCTGACCAGCGCCAAGCGCACGTCGTACTCGTAAAACCCGCTCTCGAAGATGCCGGCGACGACGTGGTGCGCGCTCGAGGGCGCCATCCCGTACGGGCCCATCATCTTGCTGTCGATGCCCCGGAGCGGCGTGACCAGCGTGACCTCGTCGCCGACCTCGGCGTGCAGCCGCCGGGCCAGCTCCGAGCCGAGGACGATGCCAGGCAGGCGGGCCAGCATCGGCGAGTAGCCGGTCACGTCCCCCGGCTCCACGGTCGGGCCGACGGCGAGGCCATCGGGGCCGGCGAGCCGCAACGCGCCCCCCGAGGTGCGGGCGTCGACCAGCCGCGCCATGGCGCTCTGGTCGGGCCGCGGGATGCGGGCGTCCTCCACCAGGACCCGCAGGCGGTCCTGGCCGTCGGCGTCGGGCGCCCACACCAGCGTGACCACCGTGTCCGCGTCGAGCCGCAGCAGGGGCTCGCCGTCGCCAGCACGCCACGCGCCGGGCTCGAGCTCGTGGATGTCCGCGGGTTCACCGGGCGATCGCGCCGCGAGTATGGCGACGACGGAGCCGTCCCCGGCGGCGCCGCCTGCGCTTGGGGTGGTCCCGCCCCGGGCGGGCGCCTTGAGGCCGTTCTTGGTCCGCACCTCGTCGCCCAGCCGCAGCGTCGGATCGTCGGAGGGCTCGGGCGGGGCTTGCAGGGCCTCCGGCACGGCGCCGGGCGCGGCCTCGCCGTCGCCTTCCCGCGTCAGGCGCAGCGGCCCGCGGCGCCCGGCGCTCAGGTCCAGCAAGCGAACCCGGACCCGCCCAGCGTCTGGAGGCGTGCGGTCGTCCTCGGCCACCGCGACGCCGGCGTCCGTGACCGCGACCGTTATCCAGTGGCCGTCGACCACCGACGCCACGACGACGCGATCGCCGTCGCGCCGGACCTCGACGGTCT
>CAZNZH010000278.1:0-2440 GCA_964577445.1 uncultured Myxococcales bacterium | reverse complement strand
CGCCGGCGCGCACCAGCTTGTTCAGGTCCACCACGCTGCCCACGCTCGACAGCTCGATGCCCTTGATGACCGCGCCCGATCGGTGCACGCCCGCCGCGATCATCATGTCGTCGTACGTCGCGGGTGACGCGCCCGCGACCCCGGGCGTCGCGCGCACCGCGTCGAGCAGCTCAGGGTACTCGCGAAAATCGCCGGCCCGCTTGATGACCACGATGTGCGGGTACAGGCCGAGGATCCGCTCCTGAAACGCGCTCTGAAAACCGCCGGTGACACCCAAGACCATCGTCAGCGCCCACACACCGCAGGCGACGCCGAGGATCGAGATGAAGGTCACGGCGGAGAGCCGACGCGAGCGCCGCGAGCGGACCAGCCGCATGGCGACGAAGGCCGTGAGGGCGAAACGGCGAAGTGGCGCGAGCAAATCGGTTTGACGCCTCGAAGGCACGTTGTGTAGAACGCTCGGGATGGCGTGCGGGCCCTTACCACCGGCGGCGCGCAGACGGCAAGGCCAAGGTCGGGCTGGCCGTGACCAGCGGCCGGCGATGCGCGAAGGCGGTGACGCGATGAGCACGAAACGAATCCTGGCCCCGAACCCACGAATCGCTTGGATCGGACTGGCTTTTTGCTGTCTGGTCGGCCTCGGTGCCTGTGGGGACGAGAGCCTCAAGGGGCTCGGCGACACGGCCATCGGTGATCTCGGTTTCTTCGACGTGGACGTGACCCCGCCTGACGCCGCCCCGGACGCGGTCGGCGACGCGGTGCCGGATGTCGACGCCGGCGCTGACGCCGAGGTCGACGCCGTCCCGGACGTGGTGGCGGACACCGCCACCGACTCCGAGACGGTCGAGGACACCGGCGAGGACACCGGCGACGACACCGGGCCCGAGATCGTCGAGGACAAGACGCCGCCGACCATCGCGCTCACCAGCCCCGAGCAGGGCGAGGGCGACGTCGCCATCCCGTTCACCGTGACCTTCGTCTTCAGCGAGCCGGTCTCGCCGAACAACATCGTCAACCAGACCGTGAAGCTCTACGACGTCGACGGCAAGGAGGTGCCCATCGTCATCGCCATCGCGGCGGACAACATGACGGTGACGCTGACCCCCACGACCCAGAACTTCCGGCGCGTGTCAGGCTATCGCGCGCGCATCCAGGGCAGCATCATCAGCGACTTCGCGGGCAACAAGATGGTCGATCCCTTCGAGCTGCGGTTTTACACGGAGAGCTACCCTGAGATGGAGGCGCACGCGGATCTCGCCGCGCGCTACGCCCCGCGCATCGTGGCCGACACCACCGGCGCGGCGTCGCGCGCCCGCGTGCCGCTCGCCTTTGACGTGGACGGCGACTGGGTGGGGACCAACACCCAGGGCTGGCTGCAGAAGGACGCGACGGAGTTGGTCCCGGCGGTCTATTTCGACGTCGCCGAGACGTACACCCACTACTTCATCCATTACGCCTACGTCTTCCCCTGGGCGCAGACCACCGACGCGGCCTTGGCGCGCGCCAACGCCGTCAGCGGCCTGATGGTGACCGTCGAGAAGGCGCGCGGCGAGACGGCGGAGCGGCCGATCGCGGCGACGACCTACTGGCGGCAGGGCGCCGCTGAGAGCCAGAGCGTGTTCGCCACGAAGGAGGGCGGCATGGTCGGCCCCCTGGGTAAGGCGCAATACGGCGAGGTCAGTGAGGTCTTCGACCAGGCGACGCTCTTCCCCGACGGGCATTTCAGCTCTTACATTTCGCCCACTTACGAGAGCTGCGCGTGGATCCACACGGTGAACCCCGGGGCCTTCGCGACCTGCATCCTCAACGACGGGATCAAGGCCTCGATGACCAAGCTCATCTTCGCCAACGACCCCCTGGGTCCGACGGTCATCTCCAAAGAAAACGGCTGGCCGAGCGACATCAGCGACCTGGTGGACGAGGACGACAAGCCCCTGGAGTTCATCGGCTACGAGCTGCTGCCGACCTTGCCAACGCTCTGGGCGCGGCGGACCGCCGTCGGCGACGACCTGGTCTACGACGCGGACAGCGAGTTCGCCTACGCGACCGAGGCGGGCCGTCCCGGCGACGGCGCGCTGCTGCCCGCCAAGTTCGTGGACTCCATCAACCCCACCGACGCGCAGTTCGGCCGCCCGCCCTGGGCTTGGCGTCACGAGCCGGGCAGCGGCAAGCTCTACGGCATCAAAGCGGGCTGGCTCGGCATGGACCCCGCGCTCTACACCTGCAAGCGGCACGGGAGCGTCGCCGCGGACAGCGCTGTCCCCACATGCGCCTCGGCCAGCGCGTCGACCTTCTCGACCACGTACTGCTTCAACGGGTTCGCCGGCATCGACCTGCGCGCGTCCAACCCGTCCTGCCAGTAGGCGCCCGGCGGCGGGGCCACGCCCCCCCGCGGCGCGGGGTGGGGGCCGCCCGCCGCCAAGGACGCCACCGCGGGGGG
>CAZNZH010000277.1:1235-7354 GCA_964577445.1 uncultured Myxococcales bacterium | reverse complement strand
CTGGTGGACCGCTCGGGCAGCATGGCGGAGGGCGGCAAGTGGGCCGCGGTGCGGGCCGGCGTGAAGAGCCTGGTCGCCGACAACCCGGCCGCCGCCATTGGGCTCATGGCCTTCCCCACCGACGGCAAATGCGGCGCCCCGACCTACCCGTCGCTGCCGCTGAACTACCAGTCTCAGGCCGAGCTGGACGCCTGGTTCGACGCGACTCAACCCCTAGGTGCGACCCCGCTCGCGTTGTCGGTGCGCGCGACCGCGCTGGTCGCCGAGTCCATCTGGGGCGCATCCGGCGGCGCGCTGGTGGTCCTCTCCGACGGCCAGGACGTCTGCTCGGAAGGCACCTCAGAGGCCATGCTCGCGACCTGGACCGCCGCGCTCTTGGCCGAGCACAACGTCCGCACCTACGCCATCGGCTACAACTTCACCGAAGATCCGGCCGAGCTCAACGCGATCGCGGTCAACGGCGGCACCGACTTCACGACCTACCTGCCCGCCGGAACCGAGGCCGAGCTGAAGAACGCCTTCAAGGCGGTCATCGCCGACTTCAAGTCCTGCGTGGCCCCGGCGAATTGATCGCGAGGGCGAGGTCCCAACGTCGCCTCCGCCACCGGAGCCGTGATACAGCGACGTCGCCTCCGCCCTCCCGCTCGAGTGTCCAGCAGTGCTTATGCCGACAAACAGCCCGCGCCCGTCCCCGCCCGGGGCCCGCGCCCGCGCCTTGAGCCCGGCCGCGCGCCGGCTCCCGTGGGCGGCCAGCCTGCTCAGCGCCCTGTGCCTGGCCGGCCCGAGCGTGGCCGCCCCGGCGACCCGCTCGGACTCCGGCGGCTACGACCGCTCCATCCTGGGCTTCAACGACGGCGCCCCCTACCGCCTCCGCGACGCCGCCGCCGCCGCCGTGATCGGCGACCGGACCGCGGTGGTCTACCGCTTCGCCAAGTCCGACTGGATGTCCAAGGACACCGCCGGCGTCTACGTCTCGGCGCGCGACCTCGCGGCCCGTTTCCCCCAGCGTTCGCCTGCCGATCTCTTCGATGTGTTCAGCGTGGATCTCGACGCGGACCGGGTCCCGGAGATCGTCTTGCTGCCTCGCGCCGAGCTCCTCGGCGACGGCCGGCGCTACGCCGCGACCATCCTCGGGCTGGGGCCGCGCGGGGGCAGCTACACGCCCCTCTGGTTCGCCCAGGGGCTGCCGGGCGAGCGCAGCCGCGTCGTCGACATCCGCGACCTCAACGCCGACGGCCGCCCGGAGCTGCTGCTGGCGGGCGAGGCGGGGAGCAGCGGCTACTACCAGTTCCATGAGCTGGTCGCGCGCGCCCCCGAGGGCTTCCGCACCCTGGCGGTCCGCCACGTCGACTCGCTGCACTTCGTCGACCTGGACCGCGACGGGCGGGTCGAGCTGGTCATCCGCGAGCGCGTCGGCCGCCGCGGCCCCGCCTACCAGTGGACCTACATCGACCAACTGCGCCAGTGGGACGGGAAGGACTTCACCGACGCCGCCGCGCGCTACCCGCGCTACCACGACGAGGAGACCCTGCCGACGCTGGTCGGCGACCTCATCGACCACTACGACGCGAAGGCGCCGATCCTCGACGAGAAGATCGACGCGATCCGGGTCGTGCGCGCCTCGGTCCTGGCGAGGACGCCGCGGCCCGCCGACCTCGACCGGCGCATCGTCGTCGCGCTCGGCCTGCTGCAAAAAGAGCAGATATTATCAGCGAAAAAGGCCTTGCTCGAGGTCTACCGGAGCTACCCGTACGAGACCCAGGTGCTGGTCGGCCTCGCCGAGGTCCACGCGGCGCTCGAGGAGTGGGCGCCCGCCCTCGACGACGCGATCCGCGCGCTCACGGTCAGCCCGCGCGAGCGGCGGGCGTGGTGGTGGGCGGGCGTCGCTTTCTCGCAGGTCGAGGAGCGCTCCTCGGCCGTCGCCAGCTTCACCAACCTGGTCAAGCTCTGCGGCCCCCGGGAGGAGGGCCTGGCGTTTCTCCGCGCCCGCCGCGGCGAGGCGGGCATGGAGGAGAGCCTCCAGCGCGCCATCGACCAGACCCTGCGGGCCCTGGGCGCGCTGCCGGCGCCCTGACCGGTGACAGCCCTCGCCGAGCGCGTCAGCCGCCGGGCGGTCGCCGGCTGCCGATACCCTGGGGCGGCGTGGGCGCGCTGCGCGGCCGCCACATCTTCACATCGAACGCTGTGTTCGGCGCCGCGGGCGGCTTCGCGGGCCCCTCGTCGGGTACCGGACGGCCGATGATCGCCAGGTTGAGCTCGGTGTTGGGCGGCGGCAGGTCCTTTTTCTTCCTGGCCGGCGCCTTGAAGCGCGAGATCACCCGCAGGTCCGTGTGGACGGCGTCGCGGATGAGCCTCGGGTCGATTTTGCCCGGCCGATAACCTCCCGGCGCGTCTCCGCTCCCTTTCGCCACGCGACACCTCCGCGCACCTGTGCTACCTCGGTTGCCGGGGCCTGCAATGATTGACAAGGCCCCGGTGTGACCTGACTATACCGCGGATCGGTGGCTCGGGGGACCCCCCCAGAGCAAGCCGCGATGGCACTCACAGGATTCGGCATGCGAACGCGCCTCTTCGGCCTGACCCTACTCATCGTCGCTCTCGGCGCTCCGGCCGGCTGCGCGTTCAAGGCGTCCGACGAGGAGTGTAACGCGGCGTGCTCGAACGTGTCGAAGGTGAGCCAGGGCCACGTCGACAAGCAGATCGAGGAGACCGAGGACCTCGCGCAGTCGGGCGAGGGCGGCAAGGAGATGGCGCGCAGCATGGCCAGCGCGATGATCGACGCCATCAAAGACGAGTGCATGAAGCAGTGCGCCGAGAAGGGCACGCGCAAGCAGGCGGCTTGCCTCGCGGCGGCGCCGACCGTGGACGACCTCTACAAGTGTAAGTAGACGGTTCGTGGTGTCGCGGGAATAGCCGCGCGACGGCGCCGCTTGCATCCCCAATGCCGGCCGGGGGAAGATGCGGCCACATCGGCGCTCCCGGTGTGTCTCGGACGGATGGAGGGGCGAGCATGCGCGTCTGGATAATCCTCACCTTGGTCGGCGTCGCGCTGTTGTTGAGCCCGGCCTGCTCCAAGCAGGCACCTGCTCCGCCCGCCCCCGCGGCTGCCGCGCCCACGGCGGAGCCCGCCCCGGCGGCCACCGTCGCCGCGGAGGGTGTCGAGAAGGTCGCCGAACCTGAGGCCGCCCCCGCGCAGCCTGCCGCTGAGCCGGCCGCCGTCGTCGAAGCGCAGCCGGTGGTCCCGGTCACCCCGATCGACCCGGGCCTCGTCGGCGCCGAGGGGATGGCGCTCACGGCTCCCCCCCCGGAGCGCGGTGAGCTCAGCGTCGAGGAGTGCGCGTCCCTGTGCGAGCACGCCAACAAGCTCACCATGGCCGCGATCCCCAAGGACGCGAAGCCAGAGGCGAGGGCGGCCATCCAGAAGGCCCTGGAGGAGACCTGCCCGCGCGATTGTCTGGCCAAGGGCACCAAGGAGATCGCGGAGTGCATCCGCGAGTCTCACTCCGCCTGGGACCTCGGGAGTTGCCCGCAGTAACGCGGCGCGCGACACGCAGGCCCGCCGCGCGGAGCGGGCCGCGTCCGCCCTGTGCCTCGGTTTTTTTTGACCCGCCCTGGCCGTGCCCGCACGATCCGCCGCGTCTGGACCGTCGCGTCTGGGCCAGGGAGCGGTCGATGCGTCCACGGGAAGTTCACAGCGCGATGGAGCACCTCTCGCTCCCGTTGTTCGCGCTGCCTGAGTACACGCTCTTCCCGCACACGCTGGTGCCGTTTCACGTCTTCGAGCCGCGCTACGTCTCGATGATCGACCACTGCCTCGCGGACCGCCGCCTGCTGGTGGTCGCGGGGCTCGAGCCCGGTTGGGAGGCGCTGGGCGACAGCGAGGCGCCCACCTTCGCCATCGGCGGCCTCGGCCGGATCATCTCCGACCGCCGCCTCGGCGACACGCGCACCAACATCTTCGTGCACTGCACCGCCCGCGTTCGAATCACCCGCGTTGTGCAGCGGGAGCCGTTTCCCATGGTGGACGCCCGCGAGGTCTACGACGACGCCAGCGTCGACGGGCCGGAGCAGGTCCGCGCCGCCGCCGACCGCGTGCTCGGCTTGGTCGCCAGCCTCGCGCGCGAGCTGGGCGCCGACGGCGCGGCGCTGGGCAAGGTGCTCTCGTCGAGCGACGATCCGGTCGTCCTCTCGCACCGGCTCGCGTCGGTGGTCGTCGAGGACCCCGCCGAGCGGCAGCGGCTGCTCGAGACCACGCGCTCCGTCGTGCGCTGCGAGCGCTTGGCCGAGCACGTCGTGCGCCACCTCATCGAGCGAACCCCCGCGCCCCAGGACGGGGCAGGGTGGATCAACTGAAGACAGCCGCTTAGACTTGCGCCGCGCCGCCGCAGGGTGCCGCGACGCCGAAGCAACTCATGGATCCCTTTCCGAACTGGCGCGTCACACGCTCCACGTCGGGAGGCGACTCGCCGGGGTGACGGTGCCCGTAGAGCAGGAGCTTTCTGACGAGCGGCTGATGAAACGCTATCTGGCGGGTCATCCGGCGGCCTTTCAGGAGCTGATGTCGCGGCATGGTCAGAAGATCTTCAACTTCATCCTTCGGCAGCTTCGCGACGCCTCGGCGGCCGAAGAGCTCACCCAGGAGACCTTCCTGCGGGTGGTGCACCGGGCCGACAGCTTCCGCGAGGAGTCGAAGTTCACGACGTGGCTCTTCAGCATCGCGCGCAACCTCTGCATCGACCACGCGCGGAAGGCCAAGCACCGCCGCACGGTCGCTCTCGACGCGCCCCTGGACCGCTCGGGCGGCCCAGGGGCGACCCTGCTGGACCGAGTGGCCGACGACGGCCCTGGGCCTGACCGGCAGACGCGGGACAAGCGCTTCCGAGAGACCCTGGACGTGGCGCTGGGCCGGCTGCCCGACGAGCAGCGCGAGGTGTTTCTGCTGCGCGAGGTCGAGGGCCTCAAGTTCCGCGAGATCGCCGAGATCGTCGGGATCCCGGAGAACACGGTCAAGAGCCGGATGCGCTACGCCCTGGAGTCTCTGCGGGTCTCCCTGGCGATGTTCCGGGAGGGGCCGTCGTGAAGGCACCGCACGCCGGGCCACCCAGGCCCGCCCCTTGCGCCGGCCGGACCCTCTGGTTCGACTGCCGGCGGGGAGTATGATCCAACCGTGAACATGACCCGCCAGGAGATGGACGAGCGGCTCGTCGACTTCCTCTACGATGAGCTGGAGGCGGACGAGCGCGCGCGCTTTGAGGCGTCGCTGGCTGCGCACCCGGAGGTCCGGGCCGAGCTGGCGGCGCACGCGGCGACGCGGTCGATCTTGGCGTCTTCGGGGGCCCTGGACGCGCTGCCCGTGCCGCCGGGCTTGCTCGACGGCGTGATGCGCGAGGCGCGGGTGGTGGCCACGCCGCCCGAGGAGGCGCGCGCGTCGTGGCTCGACAAGTTGCTGGCGCTCTTCATGCAGCCGGCGATGGCGGTCGCGCTGGTCGCGGTGCTCATGGCGGGGACCGGCATCTACTTGGCGCGGCAGGGCAGCGGCGAGCCCATGATGGCGGACACGGTGGCGCTGACGGCTCCGGCCAACGCGCCCACGGGGCCCGCGGGAGCGCCGCCGCCGGAGCTGGCTGAGGCGTCGTCCGCGTCGTCTGCGGACGAGGCCGCAGCGGAGCAGGCGCTCGCCACGGAGGAGGCCCCAGCGCCCGCGGCCGAGGCGGCGGCGGCCGAGTCTGGCGGTGGCGACGGCGTTCGGACCGTGGCGGAGGGGGCGCTCGCGCGGCTTCAGCCCGTCGGAGACGACGTCGAGGCGAGCGCGGCCGAGGCCCCGCCGCTGAAGGAGGCTGAGTCCGCGGCGGCGACGGACCGCACGGCGGACGCCAGGCGATCTGCGCCGGAGCCTCGCCGCCTCGCGGTGACCGGCGCGCCAGCGTCGGCTGACAAGAGCAAGGTCGCCAAGGGGGCGGACGCCCCGTACCGACCGCAGGGCGAGGCCTCCTACGGCGCTGGGCGGCAGGAGGCCGCGGCCCCGAAGCCGACCCCATCCGCGCCGCCCGCCCGGGCGGCGCCTGAGCAAAAGGCGGCCTCCGCGGCGCCCGATGACGCGGGGTCGATCAAGGATGGGC
>CAZNZH010000277.1:0-1225 GCA_964577445.1 uncultured Myxococcales bacterium | reverse complement strand
CGCGGAGGAGCGCGCCGTGGACCCGATGGACGCGGTGCGCCGGGAGGCCGCGGGGCAGGGCAAGGACGCCGAGCGGGGCAAGTACTTGCTGGCTCAGGTCGACAAGTTCGCGGCCGCGGGGCGTGAGGACCTCGTCGACCAGACCCTCGCGCTGCTGGAGAAGGTCCCCGGCTGGGAGGGGGTCGCGCGCGGCCGGCGTTCGGCTGCGGTGGCGCGGCGCGCCAAGGGCGCGGGCGGCGGGCCGGCGCTGGTCCCCGCGGACCGGGAGTACGACTTCGAGGGCTCGCGGTCGCAGCCCAAGTCGCGGCCCTCTTCGGCGCCGTCCAAGGAGGCGCCGAAGAGGTAGCTGGCGGCTGGCGATCCGCGCCGGCCGCGGCGCCTCAGACCCCGCGGACCTCGGTGCCCCAGATGACCTTGTGGAGCTGGAGGTTGAGGCGCGCGGGGGCGCGGTCCTCGCACATCCAGGCCACGAGGTCGCTCGGCGCCAGGCCCGGGTGGATCGGCGAGAAGAGCACGGCGCCGGCGCGCTCGGCGAGGCGGTGCTCGGCGACGAAGCGCAGCGCCCAGTCATAGTCGGCGCGGTCGCAGAGCACGAACTTCACCTCGTCGTGCGGCCTGAGCAGCTCAAGGTTCGGGTAGTGGAAGTGGCTCTTGAGGAAGCGGCGCGAGGTGGCGAAGTCCGCTGGGCTCTCCGGCCGCCTCAGCGCGCCCGGCGTCTTGACGTCGACGATGCGCACCACCTGCTCGGGCACGCGGCCCAGCGGGATGACGCCGTTGGTCTCGAGCAGCACCCGGTAGCCCGCGGCCAGCAGGCGCTCCATCAGCTCCGGGAGGTCGGGCTGCAGCATGGGCTCGCCGCCGGTCAAGCAGCAGAGCTTGACGCCGACCTCATCCAGCCACGCCACGATGTCGTCCTGGGACTCGTCGGCGCCCTCATAGAAGGCGTACTCGGTGTCGCAGTAACCGCAGCGGATATTGCAGGCGGTGAAGCGCACGAACGCGCAGAGGCGGCCGGCGTCGAGGCCCTCCCCTTGAACGCTCAGGAACTTCTCGTTGACGCGCATGGCCGCTCACTTACTTGACCCAATGCGGGCGAGCAAGGATGAAGTAGGCACACGCGCCCGCTGGAGAGTTCATGCGCACGAGTCCCACCGCGGCCCCCTGGGTCGCGCTCACCGCGGCCATCGCTCTGCTGGGCGTGGCAGCTGGGGCGCGCGCCGCCTCA
>CAZNZH010000276.1:0-7369 GCA_964577445.1 uncultured Myxococcales bacterium | reverse complement strand
GACCGTCTACCTGGTCGCCGAGTCCCGCGGCACCGTGCGCACGCTGCCGGTCGAGGGCTTCACCGAGGTCACCGCCCTCCCCGACGCGACCTTCGACTACCCCCGCGCCTCCGAGTACTCGCCCCAGTCCCTCCTCGCCGACGTCTTCGGCCTCATCCGCCAAGACGAGCCACCCGCGACCGTGCGCCTGCGCTTCCACCGAGACGTCACCCCGCTGGTCACGCCCCGCCGCTGGCACCCCAAGCAACACATCACCCCGACCGACGACGGCGGCTGCGAGCTGACCATCCACGCCACCGGCATCGAGCTGGTCAGCTTCGCCCTGAGCTGGGGCAACAAAGTCGAGGTCCTCGAGCCCGCCTGGCTACGCGACAAAGTCGCCGCCGAGCTACGCGGCGCGCTAGCCCAGTACGACCCGCCCCAGCCCGACTGAGCGAGCGGCCCTAGCGTCACCCGCGCAACTCGACGGCATGCGCCCCGCCCCACAGCCCGCGAATCCTGCTTGCATCGTCGAACGCGACGCACCAGATGGCGTCCAGCGGCCCGGCAGGTGTCGCAGGGAGTCTGTCCCGGCCGCCATCGATGAACGCGTTCCCCGTGGGTCGCGCGGCGGCCAGTGTGTGCAAGTTCCGAAGCCGTACCGTTCGTCCGAACTCGGCGGCCCCGCCGTGAGCCAAGTCCGCGGGAAGCGCTGTGAGCAACAGCCGCGGCTCATACTTCAGCAGATTCGCGCCGCCCTCACCTGCGCCGAGGCGCGGCAGCCCACTTGGGTTGTAGGGGGTGACCACCCAGGCGCGCTCGCCAGCGCCGCGGTGCGGGTTGAGCGAAGCGTGCGACGCTTCGGCCGAACCGTGATGGGGGACCTTTAGTCCGTCGTGGCTACTCAGCCCCGGGTGTCGACCCATGACCGAGCCCCATCCCGACGCGACGGGCGTCCCGCCACGCGTCGTCGGAAGGTCGCCGCCGAGCACGAGCGCCGTGGCGCCGTATCGAACCTCAAGCACGAGGCTCAGCTCGTTTGCGCGGGTTCGCAGTCGTTGCGCCGCGCCGCGCTTCCGGAAAAAGGCCCGGATCTCCGCGGCCTGCGGCGCCCGCACGGTGAGGCTCAGCCCTTGACGCGACAAAGACAGCCCCAGGCCATCGTACCAAGGAGCGACCGCCCGCCCGGTGCGCTCCTCCCATGTCCGAATCGCCTGGAGCGCATTGAGAACCTCCCCGGCGAGCCGGAACTCCGCGTAATCCACCGCGCGCCTCGAATCCGCGCTCGCGGCGTCGCGCGCCAGCTCAAAGATGTCGCGCTTGGGACTGCACGCGCCCGCGACGCACACCTGCCGTGGTTCGTACTCCTCCAAGAGTTCCGCGATGCCGGCCGCATGGTCCGCGTGTGGATGCGTAAAAACGCAGGCGAGCACGGGATCATTATCGCCTTGCCACCGTTGCAGCACGTCCCGCAATGGCAGCCCGCTGCCTGCCCGCGCCTCGACGCGACACCCGTCGATCAGCACCCAACCGCCACCGGGCAGCGCCAGAGCGATCGCCTCACCCACCCCCGGGCCCGCGACGAACAGGTGGAGCCGATCTCGGTCCAGCGTCGTTAGCCGCTCAAGCGGCTCGCTCACTCGCGGCCCCAAAGGGAGGCGTAGGCGCGCGCGGCAGCCCGAGGCGCGGGCGGCCCGTGTTCAAAGTCCATGGACGACGCGAGCATCGCGCGGATGCGCAGTTGCCCGCCGTGGTACACGCCGATGAACCAGAACCCCTGGGCCTCGCGAGCCGACGCCCCTACGGCGCGCTCCCACTCGTCGGCGCTGATCAACCGCTCAAACACACGCCGCGCGTCAGCCGACGCTTCCGTGGTCGCGGCGACGACCTTCACCGCGTCATGATCCGCAGCCACCACCCTCGCGGGATGCCACGAGAGGATCGCTCCGAGCTCCTCGTCGTTCGCGGGCAGCTCCGCCGGGCGAACCCAGCGCGTCGCCATCGGAAATCCTGGCGGATAAACGGAAGTTCCCAACGCCTCCACCTCGAGCGCGTCGGAGACTTGCGCACTCAACGCCCGCAGCGCCTCGTCCGCCGCGACGACATCCGGCGGTATCGACCTCAGCACGTCGCGCGCGTCCAGCGGGCGGGCGTGATCCATCCATTCGCGCGCCACATGCAGGTGCAGATGCTTGGCGAGCCATGGGTCTCGCGCGACCCGCGTGCCGTCGGGGTCGATCGCGACGCACGCGGCCGCCCACGCGGCACGCGCCGCACCAAACCGCGCACGCTTGATCAGAAACCGCACTCTGCGGCCGTTCCACCACGGATTTCGGGTATCGAGCTCAACCGCGCTCGAGTACGCGGCCTCCGCGTCCTCTGGACGCTGTCGCGCCTTCTCCAGGTTGAACGCCAAGTAATGCCACGCGTAGGCGTCGGTCCCGTCCAGCGCGAGGCAGCGCTCATACAGCTTCGCCGCGTCGCCGTAACGTCGGTGGTCCCGGCTCAGGGCGCGAGCGCGGTCCCAGAGCAACTCCCGGTACTCGACGTCAAGCGACTCCCACGCGTCCTCACCCGCCGGCCCCGCGTGGGCGAGATGATGCACCCGCTCAAGCCAGTGGAGCGCCGACTGCGGTTCAACCTCCGCGGGCGAGCACACACCATCGAGACGCCGATGCATCTCAGACCACGCGACGTGGCTGTCGTCGAAGCTGGGCGGACGTTGCTGGCGCGACTCCCTCGCGGAACGCTCGGCCAGGGCCCGAGCACGGTTGATAGCTGAACGCACCGGCTCGGAGATGCGCAGCACGTCGTCGCCGTACCCGAAGCACTCGGCGAGCAGTGGCTGATCGTGCTCGTCGAGCCCTACGATGCGTATCGCGTCCTCCCGCACAGCGTCGAAGCGACACAGCGCCGCCCGGGCAAGCGCGTGCCGGAACCGCGCGTTCCTGGGCTGTTTCAGGCGCCTGGTCGCCAGCTCCAAGAGCCGACGCTCCGCATCCGCGGAGCACAGCGCGCCCATGATCTCTCGCGGTCCCTCGCGAAGCCCGACCAACCCGACCGCCAACCGCAGCGCGATCGGGCTGACCTCCGGCTGCCCGCCGCGGCGACCGAGACGCCGCAACTTCTCCGCATGCTCCGTGTAGGTTCGCCAGCGGGTGGTGTCGTCGAGCGCCTCCCACCGCGCCGCCACGCGCGCCAAGCGCCTCCGCGGGCCGCTGCGCTCTGAGTCCCAGCCGACCAAATCGTCCCGAAGCGCGTGCGAGGTCACCAGCACGACCCGAAGCGAAGCCACGCTGAGCAGCCCACGAATCACCTCGAACGCGCGCCCCCGGAAGACCTCGACGTCGCCACCCCGCAGCGCAAGTGCCGTCCCGCCGCCCGCAGCCGACCACGAGCGAGGAAGCCGCAGGACCACCGTCCGGCCGTCGTCGCCGAGCAGCCGCCCCACCGCCGCCGCCCGGTCCCCCACCGTCCGCCCGTCACGCAACAGCTCGCGCCGCGTCTCCGGGTCCGCCACACCCGCCGCCAACTGCACCAACCCGTGCAACGAAGCGTCCGGCCCCAACTCGGGCAGCTCGACGAGCAGCGCGCGCGCCACCCGTTCTGCGACGCTCGCCACCAGCGTCCGCCGCCCGGTCCCAGCATCGCCAACGACCCAGACCCGGCCGCAAGCATCAAGCTGCGCGAGGACCGCCTCGGTCTCCGCCTCCAGCCCGCTGAGGTCCGCCACCCCGTTCATGCGAAGGACTCCCGCTCCAAGAGCCACGTCGGCCGGAGGCTACGCCAGCGATCCCCGATCGTCCACCGCGAGCCACACCCGACCAGACCACGAGCGCCCAGCTCACCAGTCCAGCTCCCGGGTCATCGCTTCATGCGGCGTCTCCATCCCCGCCCGAATGGCCCCAACCATCCCCGGGCTCTGCGCCAGGTGCAGCGTCTCTTGAAGGGCGAGCCAATCCTCTTCACTGACCAAGACCGCGTTGCTCCGCTTCCCCGTAATGAGGACCGGCCGATGGCTCGCCGCCACCTCGTCGAGCAGGCGGTAGAGCTACTTACGCGCTTGGCTGGCCGTCATCTTCAGCATTGGTACACCCCTCGCAATCGCGAACCCGCGAGCTCGGTCGAGCACCGACGCGCACGTGAAGCGCTCAGGTGCCGCGATTGCCCGAAGTACGTCGCGAGGTGCGCCGTACAGACTCGGCCCTCGGCAAGACGGCTGCGGTTGGAGCAAACGTGCCCGAGTAGCCGTCCGCGCTTTTGCTGAGGGCCGCCGAGTAGACGCTTCTTACGCCGCGCGCCACGCGTTCCGCTGTACTCCACGACTCGCTCAGGCTGAGGTCGAGAAGCGTGCGCACCGACTCCACGCTCAATGGGCGGTCCCACAGTGGCCATGTGAAGACACCCTCCTTGCGACGACCTTCGCATGCCGTCATCCGCGGCTCGCGGCGATGCGGCACGAAGGCGAACTGCCCGAGGGCGCGGAACGCGAACCACTCAAGGGCCGGCGCGATTGGGCTGGCATCACCGCCCCCCATTGCGCCGGGTCTGCCTGACCACGGGTCCCAGCCCATCCGTCTTCCTCCGCTCGCGCTCGCGAACTCTCCGCGCCACAACTCCGCGTGCACGCTCGTGGCGTTGACGTCTTGACCAATGAGGCGCACCTGGTCGAGGAACTGCATGTTTCGAGAGCTAAAATCGAACGGCGATGCGTGCGTCGCCACGTCCAGCGCGCCGTCCCACGCCGCCCCCGCTTCCTCCATCTGCGCTGCCGTGGGCGCCTTCTTCTCCTCGATAGGGTCGCCAGGCGCAGCGCAGAATAAAGCCGCCAGATACCGCAGGCTGCCTTCGTCTGCGCGCGCCATCGCTTCGTGCACCCACGCGCGGTAGACCCCGATCGGCACGTAGCAGCCCCCGAACACCTTCGGGCCGTTCTTCTCTACCTTCAGATAGGTGCGCTCGACGATCCATCGCGCCCCGGGGCTACTCGGGTCGGCGGCGAGCAGCGCACACAGCGCATCGGGATCCTCGTTCAGTGAGAGCACCGATGCACTCCCGTGATGGGCTGGCCAGCTCAGGCGCGGATCCTGCACGCCGGCCTGGGCCGCCGCGAACTGAACGCCAAGTGCGGCAAGAAAGCCCAACGGCGTTGTCCCGTCGAGCCCCATCAGCAGGTGTTCATGCGTCACTTTGAGCCGCCTCTTCTAGGGCGCTGCGGCGGTGATCAGCCAACCGGAGCACCGCTTCCAAGTACGCCAACTCGTGCCAGCCGTAGCGGCGAACGAGCCTCCAGAACCGATCGACCACTCCGCTGTCCATCCGACCTCGCCCATGGGCCGTCGTGCCCGCAAGACACAATCCCGACACCTCCCACCTCACGTCCTCTGCGTCGGTCTCGTCAAGGCTCATGGCCGGTGCGACCGGGCGACACCACCCGTGATGACTGGCGACCAAGTGAAGCAGCAGGTCCCAATCGGCACCATCACCCTCCACCCTGGCCCGGAGCGCGACGGAACCCTCAGCCATGTCCAAGCTCACCAACTCATGGCGCTGCCCGCGAGCATAGCCCGCTCGCTCTCGGGCTCTCCGTCGGGCTGCGGCGTCGGGCCGCGCCAAACCCGACTTGGCCAGAACTTCGCCGACGCTCTGGGCGACCTCGTCACCTTCATACAGCCAAAGCTGAAAGCGCTGGTCCACCTTGCCTACGTCGTGGATCTGCCCGGCCCATCGGAGCGTGGCAACGAGACCTGTAGGCAGTCCAGCGCCCCGCCCGAACCGATCGGCGAGCCCCGCAACACCGTCCAAGTGCGCAGTCAACGTCGCGCGGCGCCCGATGAAGCTCCCATCCTCCCCCGCCGTCGTCGCGTCTCCCAACACCTCAAGCCCATCGGCTCGCTCGGCCTCACCAGACACGAAGGCCCGCAGCAGTTTGGGCGTCACCACGCGTCCCACGACCACCCAGCGCGGTAGCCCATCGCCGCCCTCTACCTTCACTAACCGAGGCCGGGTCTTCTCCGCGCCGAACGCCCGCTTGATCCCATGGATCCAGGCTGGCGCGTCCTCGGGCACGCTCGCAAGGACCGCCTCGAAGCACTCGCGAACAGCAGCCCGCTCCTCGGCGGCCTCATCAGCGGGCTCTGGCAGGAGTTCGGCGAAGGCCGTGCCGACGAAGGGACCCAGAACCGCCGGGGCGAGCCGCAACGAGGGGCGCCCGCGCTGCAGGAGTTGCACGGCGTCACCCAAGTCCGACACCGCCACTGGACTCCCGTCGCCATCGCAGGGTTCTGGGTCAAACGAGAGGTGTGGCCCCAGTCCTCCGCGCGTCGCCGGGACGATGATCATCGCGCCGGGGGGCACGTCCTTCGCACGGACGACCTTCGTGTCTCGCTGTCCACGCCAGAGTAGGACCAGCGTTCCTCTGGCCTGGGAGCGGTGCCAGCTTGGCGTCGGTTCTGGCGCAAGCTGCCCGTCGACATCCGCGATGTCGATGGCATCGTCCAGCCCATCGGACCGGCCGGCGTCCAGCCAACTCTTCGCCGTCCAGATCGGGAGCCCAAGCGCCTCCAACGCGCCGGGTGGAGTCGCCTTGAGCTGCTCGACAAGCCTCGCCACGCCGTTGGCGCCCGCTGTCTTGGCGAGCCTCAAGTCCTCCTCGGTGATGTCTGCGCGCCACACCACTTGCACGTCCGGCAAGGCGCTTCGTGCATCCTCGGGGATCCCGTGGAGAAACAGGCCTACCTCGGGATCCGCGTGGGGCACCGGATTGGTCTGAGCCCACTGGTCCAAAAAGGCGGGCATCAGCACCGGTGCGGCCCGATTGGGTGCCTTCAACCGGTCCACGCCGTCGGCGAGGGCGTCGAGATGCGGCTCAAGCGCGTCGATGCCGAAATCCACCGAGCCGCCATCAGCGATCTCGCTGAGCCACTCCCAGGTCGCGGCGAGCGCGCCGCCGTAGACCGGATCAGGCCCCTTCGCGACATCGCTCCGACCGAGCACCACCGACCTCGACGGGCGGCCGCCGCGCCTGTCGACGCGTCCGAATCGCTGCCGAAGTGCGTCGAGGGACGCGCACTCGGTGACCAAGCCGTCGAAGTCGAAGTCGGCGCCGGCCTCGATGCACTGAGTCGCCACGATCACCAATGGTCGGGTGGCATCGGCGTCGCCACGGTCGGGGTCTACCCTCGGTAGGATTCCTGCGAGCACCGCCTGCTGGTCGAGCGGACGCATTCTTCCCGTGATGAGGGCGACATCGAACGACGCATCCCCGACGGACCCACCCAGACTGGACCAGACCCGCCGGGCCGTGTCCACGCGGTTGACGACCACGGCCACGGCACGCTTTCCAGACTTCACGAGTTCGCGTGCATGGTGGGCCGCCGCGTCGGCCATC
>CAZNZH010000275.1:0-7372 GCA_964577445.1 uncultured Myxococcales bacterium | reverse complement strand
GTCGTCGCAGGCCAGCGGCGCGCCCCCCACGCAGGCGCCGCCCGCGCAGGCGTCCCCCGAGGTGCAGGGGTCGCCATCGTCGCAGCTCCCGGCCGCTGGCGCGTGCTGGCATCCAGCCTCGCCCGCGCACGAGTCCACCGTGCAGGGGTTGGAGTCGTCGCAGTCCGGCCCCCCAGTCACGCAGACGCCCCGGCTGCAGGTCCCCTTGGGCGCGCAGGCGACCCCGGCGTCGCAGAGGGTCCCTTCAGGCCGGGCCACCGAAGCGCAGAGCCCGGTGGCGGGATCGCAGGCCTCCGTCAGGCAGCCCCCAGCCGTGCCAGCGCCGCATTTGACGGCGAGCGCCGCGTCGGACGTGCACGCGCCGGCGATGCAGCGCAGCGGCCCCTGGCAGAAGTCGTAGCCCGCGCCGACGAAGCCGCCGCAGTCGGAGTCGCCAGCGCAGGGGCAGCCCCCGGTGGTCCCCGCGCAGGCCCCCGCGGAGCACCGGTCGCCGCTCGTGCAGGGGTTGTTGTCGTCGCAGGCGGTGTCGTCGGCGAGGAGCACCGCCGCGCACTCGCCCGTCGCCGGCTCGCAAACGCTCGCGCGGCATGGGCCCGCCGCGGCGCAGGTGACGACGGACGCGGCGGCGATCCGGCACGCGCCAGCCTCACACGCGAGGCGCCCGGCGCAGAGATCGTCGCTGTTGAAGGCAGCGCAGTCCTCGTCGATGTCGCACGCGCAGGCTGGGTCCGCGTCACCGGCGCATTGGCCGCCCCCGCAGCGGTCGTCGAGGGTGCAGGGGTCCCTGTCGTCGCAGGCCGCGCCCTCGGGCTGGGCTTCGAACTTGCAGCCGGTCAGGGGGTCGCACAGGTCGCGAGTACACGGGTTTGCGTCGGCGCAGGCGAGCGCGGTCCCCCCGGCGCAGCCCTCTGCCGAGCAGTGGGTCCCTTGGGTGCAGCGGTCCTCGTCGTCGCAGGGGCTGCCGAGATCCCGCGGCACACGCTCGCACAGCCCGCCGGCGCAGATGACGCGCTCGCAGGCGCCGAGGTCGCTGGGCGGCGGGCAGTCGGCGCTGCTGGAGCAGGCGCCCGCGTCCCCGAAGACCTCAAAGCCGTCGGGGAGCTCGGCGGCGTCCGCGGGTGCTGTGGCATCGCCGCGGCTGTCCGCGGCGTCCGCGCGGGTCTCGCCGGGCGCCGCCGAGCCCTCTGCGCAGCCCGCGGCGAGCCCGCTCGCGAGCACAAGCCACCCGAGCGTCGCCCACGCGCGGGCTCGGCCCCAGGGCTTCAGGGCGCCGGCCACCGCCGACCTGGCCGGGCGTGCGCTTGCACGCCGCGAGCACGGGCATGTGCGCGCGCGCAGGCCTCGACAGATCCCGCTCCGCAATGAACCCATGCACCTTCCCGTCCGCTACGCGCGACTGAGCCGCAGCGCCCACAGTGTCCAAGGTGGACCGTTCGGAATCAAGGCGGCGCCTGCACCCAGGAGGCGGATCGTGTCCGCCGCTGGGCTCCCACGGGGGGTGACCAGCATCGCCCCGTCCGGCTCAGCGCACCGGCACCATGACCGTCGGATAGCCGGCGCTGCGCTCGAACTGGCGCTGGAACGCGCTGGCCGCGGGCACGTCGGGGAAGGGGCCGACCTCGACCCGCCACGAGGGCGCGCCGTCTTCGCCGACCGCCTCGCGGACCTGGGCGGCGTGGCCCGCAGACCGGAGCTGCTCCGCCACGGCGCGCGCGGGGTCTGGGGCGCCGAAGGCCGAGACCTGCAGCGCGTAGCGCGTCGTGCTGGGCACGTCGGCCAGGGCAGCCTCTTCGGCTTGGGGGGACCGCTCGACCACGGTCACCGGCGCGACCTGAGGCGCCGGCTCGGTGGGGCTGGCCACCGCGACAGGGCGCGTGTCGCGGGCCGCGGCGCCGGCGTTGGCAGCGGCGATCTGGCGGTGGGCCTCGATGCGGGCGGCATCGGTCGGGTCGGTCGGCGGGGCCTGCGGCGGGGGCAGCGCGAGCTCGGCGTTCACCGCGCGCGTCCCCGGCAGCACCTCCGTCAGCCGCTCGATGCGGCTCACCTCGCGGCGTGCGCCACCCGACGCGTCGAGCTCCCCGTCGTCGAGTCCGGCCCCCAAGGCGCTCATCAGCCGGTCGCCCGCCTGCTGGCCCACGAGGACGCCGGTCGCGAAGATGCCCGTCGAGACGAGCAGAAGCCCCAAGACCACGATCGCCACCTGGCGGTTGTCCATCTGGATGACGATCTTCTGCTGGATGCGGTCGAGATCTCGCATGGCGTGTGCCCCGTTCGTGTCTGAACCGTAGGAGCTGCGGCCGCCCCCCTTGTGTCGGGGAGGAGGGTGGGGCGGCCGCAGCCCTTCGGACTGGTTCGGGCTCAGGCGCCCGCGTGCTGGCGGCGGTCCTCGAGTCGAATGACCGTCGCTGCGGCGGCGCTCCCCGTGCGGGGTGAAGGTGCGCCGGCGCCGATCTCGGGCTCGGGACGTCGAGGCGCGCGGTAGGCCTCGCCCCAGCGGCTGTCTCGCGAGAGCCGAAGGCTGTGCTGGAGCAAGCAGGGGATGCGCGCCACGTTGCCCTCCCGGATGAATCTAAGTTACCTTTTGATTACAGCGACTTGGGGTTGCCCCGGAGTCGAGAGCAGCGTATGGGTGCGGCGGAGCATGGTCAAAAAACCATGATCGAAAACGACAAAAAGGCTCACGAGGAAAGACACCCATGGCTCACGAGACGATCGAGACCGCTCAGGCTCCGAAGGCGATCGGCCCCTATTCCCAAGCGATTCGCGCCGGGGACACGACCTGGCTCTCGGGTCAGATCCCGCTCGACCCGCAGACGGGCGAGCTGGTCGGCGGGCGCGACATCGAGGCCCAGACGCGGCAGGTCATGCGAAATCTGCTGGCCGTCCTCGATGCGGCGGGCCACCGCCCCTCCGACCTCGTCAAGACCACGATCTACCTGACCGATCTCGGCGATTTCGCCGCGGTCAACGCGATCTACGGTGAGGCCCTGGGCGGCCACCGCCCGGCGCGCGCGACCGTGCAGGTGTCACGCTTGCCCAAGGATTCGCTGGTCGAGATCGACGGGATCGCCGTCCGCGCCGACTGATGTGGGGCCTCCGGTGCCGGTCCGCGACGCCTCTTTGGGAGGCATCAGACCCGAGCGCTGCGGGCGTGGTCCATGGCCTGTCGCATGGCGGCGAGGATCTCGCCCGCCACGACCGGCGCCTCGACCGGAGCGCGGCTCGCCATCCCCTGCACCAACGCCGAGCCCACGACGACACCGTCGGCGAATCGGGCGACGCGCGCGGCGTCTTCGGGGGTGCGCACGCCGAAACCCACCGCCGCCGGTAGTCCAGAGAGCCGCCGCACCGTCTCGACCCGCTCGGCCAGCGCGCCGCCCTCGAGCACCCGCCCGCCCGTGACGCCGGCCATGGAGACGCAGTACGCAAACCCGCTCCCTTCGATGGCGATGGTGCGGACGCGCGCGTCGTCGCTGGTCGGCGTGTAGAGCGCGATGAAATCCAGCCCCGCGGGTCGCGTATGCTGGGTCAGCTCCGCCGCCTCCTCGGGCGGGAGATCCACGACCAGCAGCCCATCGACGCCGGCCGCCGCGATGTCGCGGGCCGCGCGCTCGAGACCGTAGCGATGAAGCGGGTTCATGTAGCCGAAGAGCACCAGCGGGACGTCGGGGTGGCGGTCGCGAAAGGCGCGGGCGGTCTCCAAGAGGTCGACCAGCCGCACGCCTCGGCTCAGCGCACGCGTCATGGCGGCCTGAATCACGGGGCCATCGGCCATGGGGTCCGAAAACGGCACGCCCAGCTCGATGATGTCCGCGCCGGCCTCGACCAGGGCGTCCATGATGTGGGCGGTGCCCTCGAGATCGGGATCGCCCCCGGTCACGTACGGGATGAGCGCCGCGCGGCCTTCGGCGCGGAGGCGGGCGAAGGTCTGCGCGATGCGACCGGTGGTGGTGGGCGGGCTCATCGCGATCCCCCGGACGTGTGGTGCGTTGGGTGGCGACAGCAGGACGGGGCGTGTGCGACGGGGCTGATCATGGGCTGAGCCTTGCACGCGACTCGCCCTCGCCGCAACGATCGACAAGCCTCAGCGCGACCTTTGAGGCGCGGCCGCGATTGACCGGCGGTCCGGCCTCATGCTAGCCGTGTCGGCGCCGCCACAGTCGCGCCCGTGATGGCCGCGCGGCGTTTTGGACGGCATCCCAGATCGCCCGATCGCGTCGAACTTCACCGGCCCGATCGGCCCCGCCCTCGTCAGGAGTGCCCCATGGCTTCCGCCAAAGAGATCTTCGCGGACATCGAGAAGCGCATCTCCGCCGACCCCGCCAAGACCAAGAGCGAGATCGACGGCATCTTCAAGTTCGTCCTCACCGGCGACGACGCTGGCACCTGGCTGGTCGACTGTAAGACGGTCGCGGTCAAAAACGAGGACGGCGAGTCGGATGTGACGATCACCGTCGCGACCTCCGATCTGGGCGAGATCCACGCCGGCACGCTCGACCCGATGCAGGCCTTCATGATGGGCAAGGTCGTCGTCGAAGGCGACATGGGCCTCGCGATGAAGCTCCAGCAGGTCCTCTAGACGAGTCGTCGCCGCGGCGCTCGCCTTGTTGCAGATGGAGCGGCCAGCGGGCGGGTCGACCGGCGAGACCCCAACGCCGTCGCGGCCAACGTCGACGCGGATCGGTGAGCCCCCATGGAAGACCCCACGGACACGCTACCGCTCACCGGCCTGCGCGTCGTCGACTTCACGCGCCTGCTGCCGGGGCCCTACGCCTCGCTCGTCTTGGCAGACCTCGGCGCGGAGGTGTTCAAGATCGAGCCGATCGAGGGCGGCGACTATGTGCGCTGGATGCCGCCGCTCGCGGGTGCTGTGTCCTCGGCCTTCTCCGCGCTGAACAGCGGCAAACGCTCCGTCGCCGTCGACCTGAAGCACCCCGAAGCCGTCGCCTGGGTGCGCCAGCTCTGCCTGGGCGCGGACATCGTCATCGAGAGCTTCCGCCCCGGCGTGATGGCGCGGCTGGGCCTGGGGTATGACGCGCTCGCCGCCGAGCGGCCTGGCCTGATCTACTGCGCGATCTCGGGCTACGGTCAGGACGGCCCCTACCGCGACCGGGCGGGCCACGACCTCAACTACGTGGCGCTGGCCGGCGTGCTGGGGCTCGGCGGGCCGGCCGACGCGCCGCCGGCGCTCCCGCCGGTGCAGATCGCCGACATCGGTGGCGGCGGCCTGCAAGCCCTGGTCGGGGTGCTGGTGGCGCTGCACGCGCGCTCGACGACGGGGCGCGGTCGCTTCATCGACGCCTCCATGACCGACGGCGCGCTGTCGTTTCTGCAGATGGCGCTCGCCGGCTTCGTCGGCGGGGGCGCTGCGCCGCCGGCTCGCGGCGGCGACACCCTGACCGGCGGTCAGCCCTGCTACGGCGTCTACGAGACCGCGGACGGCGGCTACATGGCGCTGGCGGCGCTGGAGCCGAAGTTTTGGAGGGCGTTCTGCGAGGCCGTCGAGCGGCCGGATCTGCAGGGCAAGCAGTTCGGCGGCCCCGCGCGCACCGAGGAGACCCGCCGCGTCATCGCCGACATCTTCCGCGCGCGGACCCGCAGCGAGTGGGAGGCGGTGTTCGCGGCCACGGACGCGTGCTGCGAGCCGGTGCTGCGCGCCGACGAGCTCGAGGCCCACCCGCTTCACGCCGCCCGCCACGCGCTGATGGTCGACGCCGCGGGGCACCGCCGCCTGCGCACGCCGCTACGCCCGCGCGACGCCGCGCCGCCGGCCCCCGCGCCCAAGCTCGGCGGCGACACCGAGCAGGTCCTCCGCGAGCTCGGCGTCGACGACGCCAGCCTCGAGCGGCTGGTCGCCGCGAAGGCCGTCCTGCTGTGACGGGGCGCCGGCCGGTGCTATAGCGGGGCTTGGTCGGGAGGTGTCGATGGTCTGGCGCGTGCCGGCTCGTGCTCTGCGTATCGCCGCGATCCTCGTCTCCATGCTCTTGGCGTGGATCATCGAGCGAACCGGCCTGCGCTGGCTCGTCTGGCGGCTGCGCGGCCGCACCGGCCCCTTCGTGCCGCAGCCCAACGAGGCGCTGGTCCGCGCGGGCTTCGAGCGCATGGGCCCCACCTTCATCAAGCTCGGCCAGGTCGTGGCGTCGAGCCCGGGGCTCTTCCCGAAGCGCTACTCGGTCGAGTTTCAGAAGTGCCTCGACCAGGTCCCGCCCTTCGCCCTCGCCGAGCTGCGCGCCATCGTCGCCGAGAGCCTGGGCGCCCCCATCGACACGCTCTTCGCGTCGATGGAGGACGTCACCCTCGGCTCGGCCTCCATCGCCCAGGTCCACGGCGCCGTGCTGCACGACGGCTCGGCGGTGGTCGTGAAGGTGCAGCGGCCCGGGATCGCCGACACCGTAGACGCCGACATCTGGTGGATGCGCCGCGGCGCCGCCCTGCTCGAGCGCCTCTTCGAAGGCGCCCGGCTGGCCAATCTGTCAGGCGTCATCGACGATTTCGACCGCACCATCCACCAGGAGCTGGACTTCCGGCTCGAGGCCGAAAACCAGCGCGAGTTCAACCGGATCATGGCCGAGCACGGCATCACCGACGTGCGCGCGCCCGTGCCCGTCGACGGGATGGTCAGCGAGCGCGTCTTCGTGATGGAGCGCTTCTTCGGCATCAAAGCGGACGACGCCGAGGGCCTCCGCGCCGCCGGCATCGACCCCGAGACCTACCTGCGAAAGGGTCTGCGCGCGTGGCTGCTCACGGTCATGCTCCACGGGTACTTCCACGGCGACGTCCACGCCGGAAACCTCATGATGCTGCCCGATGGGCCCGCTTGCGGGTTTTTGGACTTCGGCATCATCGGCCGCTTCACCGACGCCCAGCGCCACACGGTCATGCGCTACGTGCTGGCGTTCGCTGCCAAGGATTACGAGGCCTTGGCCGACGTGCTCATCGACATAGGCGCGGTGCACGCGTCCGTCGACCGTCCCGGGCTGGTGCGCGACCTGAGCGCCCTCTACGGCCCGCTCGTCGACATGGCGATGTCCGAGATCCGCTACGAGGACCTCCTCCCCGAGGCGACGCGGGTGTCCTACCGCCACGGCATCACGCTGCCCAGCGAGTTCCTGCTGATCCTCAAGCAGATGCTCTTCTTCGACGGCTACGCGAAGGCCGCCGCGCCGGGGCTGAACGTCTTCAGCGACTTCTACCTCGTCGATTTCCTCTTCACACCCGCGGCGGCCAAGGCTGGCATCGACCTCAACCTGATGATGCCCTTGATGCGCCAGATTCAGGCGCGGCATCAGAGGGTGTTGCACTGAGCGGACCGAGCCAGGCGCCAGCGACGTCTTTTCAGGGGCTTACGCGCGGAGGGCGCTTGCCGAGCGCA
>CAZNZH010000274.1:0-7375 GCA_964577445.1 uncultured Myxococcales bacterium | reverse complement strand
ACCACCGGCACGCCGAAGGGGGTGGAGCTCACCCACCAAAACCTCGTGACGGCGGCGACCTCGCTCAGCACGGTCTTGCCGATGGGCCCCGACGACACCTCGCTCGTCTACCTGCCGCTCGCCCATGTGCTGCAGCGCATCGCGCTGTACGCCGACCTCATCTGTGGCAGCCGCGCCGTCTACCTCGAGGCCATCGGCCAGCTCCCGACGGCCCTGGTCGAGGTGCGGCCCACGGTCTTATCCGGCGTGCCTCGTGTGTATGAAAAGATACAGGCGCGTATCCTTGAGCGCGTCGCAAAGCAGCCCCTTCGGCGCCAGCGCCTCTTTCACTGGGCCCTCGATGTCGGACGCCGAACCGCTCGCGCTCAGCGGGAGGGCCAGGCCCTCACGGCGCGGCTTCGCGCGGAGCACGCCTTGGCCGACCGGCTGGTGCTGCGGCGCGTGCGCGACGCCCTGGGGGGCCGCATCCGGTTCCTGGTGAGCGGCGCGGCCCCCATCGCCGACGACACGCTGGAGTTCTTCCACGCGGCCGGCCTGCTGATCCTCGAGGGGTACGGCCTGACCGAGACCTCGTCCGCCGCCACCATCAACCGCCTCGACGCGTTCCGCTTCGGCACCGTCGGCCGCGCCGTGCCGGGCTGCGAGATCCGCATCGCCGACGACGGCGAGATCCTGCTCAGCGGACCCGTCCTCTGCACCGGCTACTACCATCGGCCGGCAGCCAACGCCGCGGCCTTCGACGAGAGCGTTGCCGGACAGCGGTGGTTTCACACCGGCGACATCGGCGCCCTGGACGCCGACGGCTACCTCCGGATCACCGACCGCAAAAAGGACATCATCATCACCGCGGCGGGCCAGAACGTCGCGCCTCAACCCATCGAGGGCGCCCTGCGCGCCCTGCCCCTCATCGAGCACGTCTGCGTCATCGGCGACCGCCAGCGCTACCTGGTCGCGCTCTTCACCCTCGACCCGGACGGGGTGCGGAGCTGGGCCGCCGACGCGGGCGTCGACGCGAGGGACGTCGGCGCGCTGGCCGAACACCCGCGCGTCCTGGACGCCATCGAGTCCCACGTCTCCCGAGTCAACAAGGGGCTGGCGCCCTACGAGGCGATCAAGCGCTTCGCCGTCCTGCCCGAGCCGTTCACCATCGAGCGCGGCTTGATGACCCCCACGCTCAAGCTGCGACGCGCGGCCATCGGCGCCGAGTACGCGGAGCTGATCGAGCGCCTCTACTAGAGACCTGGCCTGAATAGAGACCTGGCCTGAATAGAGACCTGGCCTGAAGACCTGACCGCGCGGTCGGCCCCTACTCCTCCAGCTCGCTGCGCGACGCGACGATCCGCGAGATCAGCCCGTACTCGACCGCCTCGGCCGCATCCATCCAGTAGTCGCGATGCGTGTCGCGGGCGATGCGCTCCAGGGGCTGCCCGGTCGCCTCCGCCAACATGACGTTGATGCGGTCGCGCGACTTGAGGATCTCCTGGGCGGTGATCTCCAGGTCGCTGGCCGGCCCGAAGATGTGGCCCGGGATCAGCGGCTGATGAATGAGGAATCGGGTCGTGGGCAGGCTGAAGCGGTCCTCCTTCTTGGCCCCCAGCAGCGTGATCGTCGCGATGGAGGCGGTGAGGCCGACGCAGATCACGCGCACGTCCGGCTTGACGAAGCGCATCGCGTCGTAGATGGCGAACCCGTCGCTCACCGATCCGCCGGGGCTGTTCTGCACCAGGGTGATCGGCTTTTTGTCGTCGTCCGCTTCCAAAAAGAAGAGCGCCGCGATGAGGCGGTTGGACATCGCCGGATTCACCGGCCCGAAGAGCGTCAGGGTGCGGCTCTCCAGGAGCCGCTCGGCCACCCCCAGCTTCTTCCAGGCTTTCTCGTCGTCCTCGTCGTCGTCCTTGGCGCCGACGCCGACGCCGGACCCGATGAAGGGCACGCCAGCCAGGTCGCGGCGGGCGGGGTCTCGGTGCGTGCCTGCGGAGGCGGGATCCAGGTCGTGATTCAGGCTGTGGTCGCGGTCGCTCATCGGCGCTGCTCTCCGTCTCGTCGGTGCTCACCGTCGCGGTGGCGTCCGGCCCTTAGCACAGCCCCGGAGCCCCCAGCAACGAAGCGCGCAGCGTTGACAAACACGAGGGCCTGGCTGTATGTTCCGCGCCTCCCGGGAGCCCGGGACCCCCCTAAGCGCTTGTGATCGCAAGCGTTTTGGTCTCAAACCCTCACCGACCCAGATGGTATCCGTGGACACTCAGACCCAATCGACGAAAGCCGCCGCGACCCCTGATTTCTCCGAGTTCGAGCAGCTCCTGGAGGAATACGAGGCCGCCCATAGCCCCAAGGAGGGCGAGATCGTCAAGGGCGTCGTGATCGAGATCTCCAAGGACTACGTGACCGTTGATATCGGCTACAAGTCCGAGGGGCAGATCCCCGTCGAGGAGTTCGCGGATCCGCACGGCAACATCCCCATCAAGGTCGGCGACACCATCGACGTCTATCTTGAGGAGTCCGAAAACGAGCACGGACAGATCGTCCTCTCCAAGGAGAAGGCCGACAAGCTCAAGATCTGGGACGAGATCAACGAGGCGGTCGAGCGCGACGAGCTGGTCAACGGCATCATCACCGGCCGCGTGAAGGGCGGTCTGACCGTCGACATCGGCGTGAAGGCCTTCCTCCCCGGCTCGCAGGTCGACCTCCGCCCGGTCCGCAACCTCGAGAAGTACATCGGCGAGGCCTTCGACTTCAAAGTCATCAAGTTCAACAAGAAGCGCGGCAACATCGTGCTCAGCCGCCGCGCGCTGCTCGAGAAGGAGCGCGCCGCGCTCAAGTACCAGACCCTCGAGAAGCTCGAGGTCAGCCTGGTGATGACCGGCGTCGTGAAGAACATCACGGACTACGGCTGCTTCGTGGATCTCGGCGGCATCGACGGCCTGCTCCACATCACCGACATGTCCTGGGGCCGCATCAACCACCCGAGCGAGATGTTCGAGGTGGGCGACGAGGTCGAGGTCATGGTGCTCAAGTTCGACCCGGACTCGGAGCGCGTCAGCCTCGGCCTCAAGCAGATCACCGAGGATCCGTGGGCTCAGGTCACGGCGAAGTACCGCATCGGCGACCGCGTCAACGGCAAGGTGGTCAGCCTCACCGAGTACGGCGCCTTCGTGGAGCTCGAGGACGGCATCGAGGGCCTGATTCACGTCTCCGAGATGAGCTGGACCAAGCGCCCGAAGCACCCCTCGCAGATCGTCGCCATCGGCGACATCGTCGAGTCGGTCATCCTCGACATCGACACCGAGAACAAGCGCATCTCGCTGGGCATGAAGCAGATCGAGATGAACCCCTGGGAGCTGCTCCAGGAGCGCTACCCGGTCGGCTCCGTGGTGCGCGGCAAGATCCGCAACATCACGAACTTCGGCCTCTTCATCGGCATCGAGGAGGGCATCGACGGCCTCATCCATGTGTCGGACATCTCCTGGTCGAACAAGGTCAAAAACCCCGCCGACCACTACGAGAAGACCGACGAGGTCGAGGCCGTCGTCCTCAACATCGACGTAGAGAAGGAGCGCTTCAGCCTCGGCATCAAGCAGCTCACGCCGGACCCGTGGGACAACGTCGAGTCGCGCTACCCGCTCGGCTCGGTCGTCGAAGGCATCGTGACCAAGATCCTCGACTTCGGCGCCATCGTGCAGATCGACGACGCCATCGAGGGCCTCGTGCACATCTCCGAGCTGTCCTACGACAAGGTGGGCTTGGTCTCCGACGTCGCCAACGAAGGCGACCGCCTGCGCGCCAAGGTCATCAGCCTCATCCCCGAGGAGCGGAAGATCGGCCTGTCGCTCAAGCGGCTGTCCGAGGAGGAGGCGTCGGAGGAGTACTCGAACTACCTCAAGCAGCAGCGCGCCGAGCAGAGCACGACCTTCGGCGAGCTGTTGGCCGGCCAGCTCTCGGGCATCGAGCCGACGACTGGCGACAAGCCCGAGGCCGACGACGAGGCCTAGACGCCGTCTCCGCCACCGGACCTGTGAATCCTTAGCTCAAGCCGCACGTCCTAAAGACCGTTGGATGGAGTCAGGGAGCGCTGTTATGGCGCTCCTTGATTCACTCCCGAGCGGTTGCTAGAGTACGGGGGCGTTCGACGCTGGGCGTTCCAGTCCGAAGGAGGAGGCCATGAGACACGCGTTGTGGATACCGCGCGACGAGCGGCCCTACAAAGAGCAGCCGTACCGCGAGCGCCCCTACCTGGAAGCGCCTTCGCCCTGGGAGAACATGCCCTGGCGGGAGCCGCCTCCACCGGAGGCGCCGAGTGAAGATGAGGGTTCGCGGGTCGTGATCATCGACCTGTAACCCCCCGGCGGGGTCGCTCAGCGCCCTCGCCGCCGTCGGTGGAGCCCGCTCGCGGGCCGCCGACTTCGCCTCTTGGACACCCGACGGAGCCCGCTCCGCCGGGTGTTTTTCGTTCAGGAGCCCGCCGAGCAGCCGTGTTCACGCCGCCGCGGTGAACGCGCGGGTCAGGGAAGGAAGAGCGCGCTCGTCCCGTCGTTGGTCGTGAAGGACCACTGGACGCTGCCGGGCGTGCCGTTTCGCGAGTAGTCCAGGCTGACCGTGTAGGTCGTCAGCGGTTGTAGCGGCTGATTCGCGTAGAGAGCCACGACCCCGCAGCACAGGCTGCCATCGGACTTCGGGTCGCCGGCGACGTGGGCCACCGGGCCGCCGGGACCGTTGATGGTGCTGTCGACGACGGCCACGCCGGTCCCGGCGCCGGCGCCGAACGAGACGGTGAGGATCGGCCCCGACGGGTAGGGGTTCGGCAGCGGCGGCTGGGGGCTCTCGAGCCCGTCCCAGCGGGTCGGCACCCCGGTCATGCCGTCTGGGGGAAACGGGATGACCGCGCCGGCGTACTCCGGGAGCGGCGCGCCGCTGGTCCCAAAGTCGATGGTGTCGCAGGCCGCGAGCCCCTTCTGGGCGCCGCCGTAGCCCATCTCCTCCGCGTTGGCCACCACGAAGGGCAGCCGGTGATAGAGCGTCGCCATCCACTCATCGACGGCGAGCACGGGGTCGTTGAGAAAGGCCATCACCTCGAAGAGCGGGGACGCGTCGTATCCCGCGGCCTGAGCGCGCACCCCGAAGTCCGCCCCGGTGAACCCGGAGTAGCCCGGCGCCTCGCTGTGCGGCGACAGGCCCGTCGCCTGGTACACGTCCTTTTCGTGCGCGACGTAGTACTCGCAGTGGGCGGTGGCCGCGTCGATGAGGGCGTCGTCGTTGGCGATGGTCGGTAAGCCCAGCAAGCTGCGGTAGGTGTTGGCGCGCTCCCACGCCAGGTCCTGGCAGGGCTGTAGCGCCGTGTGGCTGCACTCGCCGGTCTGCGCGACGCACGCGTCCAGGGTGCAGGGGTCCGCGTCGCTGCAGTCGATCCTGGTGCCGACGCATCCCGCCGAGCCGCACACATCGGGCGCGGTGCAAGGATCGCCGTCGTTACAGGCCTTCCCACTCTGCGGCGTCATGACGCAGCCGCCCGTCTCGCCGTCGCAGGCGCTCTTTGAGCACGGCGTGTCGGCGGCCCCGCCGCACAGGACGGCCTCGCCCACGCAGACGCTCGCCGCGCACGCATCCCCCGTGGTGCACGCGTCGTTGTCGTCGCAACCGAGCGTATTCGGTGCAAAAACGCACCCGCTGAGCGCGTCGCAGGCGTCCGTGGTGCATGGGTTCTGGTCGTCGCACACCGTGGGCGACGAGATACAGGTGCCGGTCTCGGCGTCGCACGCCACGTCGACGCACGCCTGTTCTTTCGGGCACTTCGGCGCGCCCGCGCACGCCCCCGCGGCGTCGCATGCGTCTCCCACGGTGCACAAGAGCCCGTCGCTGCACTGTAGACCCACGTCGGCGGTGTGCTGGCAGCCGCCAGCCGCCACGCATGTGTCGATGGTGCACGGGTTCTGGTCGTCGCAGTCCGCGTTCGGCACGCCCCGGCAGATCCCATCGTCGCCGCAGGCGTCGCCGCTGGTGCACAGGTTTCCGTCGGTGCACGGAGCCCCCGCGTTCGGCGCGCCGACGCAGACGCCCGCGACGCAGGCGTCCTCGACGGTGCACGGGTTCACGTCGTCGCACGTTATCTCGCCGCGGGGCTCGTGGACGCACCCCGTCCCTTGGGCCGCCTGCGGGTGTCCGAGCTCGCAGAAGTCGCGCGTGCAGGGGTTCAGGTCATCGCACAGGTTCGGCTTGCCGGCGCAGACCCCCGCGCGACAGCTATCGTGGAGCGTGCAGGGGTCCGCGTCGTCACACGCGCTCTGGTTCAGCGGCGTCCCGGCGCAGATCCCCCCGCGACAGGTGTCCTGGCTGGTGCAGGCGTTGCCGTCGTCGCACTTCTTCGTGTTCGGCGGGTGGGTGCAGCCCTCGGCGGCGGTGCAGAGATCGTCGGTGCAGGGGTCACCATCGCCGCACTCCTTGGGCTTTCCGACGCACGCGCCCTCGATGCACTGGTCGCCCTGGGTGCAGGGGTTCCCGTCATCGCAGCCCGTGAAGAGCGGCGCGCCCAGACAGGGGTTCGGCGCCACGTCCGGCCCCACGCCCCCGTCCTTCGAATCGCCCGCCCCATCGGCCACAGCCGCGTCCTTCGAGTCGCCCGCCGCGCCGGCGTCGCACGCGAGCCCGGAGGCGATCATCACCGCGACGACCCAACCGATGGACCCGCGGCCAGCGCCCACGCGCCGCCGCACGATCACCTCACCGCCCCGCTGGAGCAGGCTGCCCGTAGAGCGACAGCCGCAGCTTGCAGCGCGCGTCGACCTCCGAGCCGTTGGCGTTCGGGTACTTGAGATCCTTCACGATCCTGTAGACGCAGTCGCCGTAGCTGTCCGACGCGTTGGTCTGCCCGATGTCCGTGCCGTGCCCCAAGCGGAAGGGGATCCCGTCGCCGGAGAAGCGCACCTGGATGCTCGACTCCACGCCGGCCAAGGTGGGGTAAAAAGCGCGGGCGTCGCGCAGGCAATTGAGCAGCTCCGGCCCCAGCTCGGCGATGAACGCCTTCAAGAGCTCCGGGTGCGGCGCCGGCGCCTCGCACTCGAGCACCTCGGCCTTGGCGTGCTCGACCGGGCGGAGCGACGCGCAGAAAGCCTCGGCAGGCGCGGCGGCCTCGCCGGTCGCCCCCGTGGTGCAGCTTATCCAGACGGGGCCGAAGTAACGGTCACCGAGCCCGGTGGCAGGTGCTGCGGAGTCCCCGATCTCGGCCGGCGTGGCGCGGCGCACGACGCGCACCTCGGGCAGGCCGGCGCCGGACACGACGAGCGCGTCGCCATCCATCCGGCGGGTGAGCTCGCCCGCAAAGCTCCAGGTGACGTCGAGGGACTCATCGACCGTCCATCCCTCGGCGGCCGGCTCCGAGGGCTCG
>CAZNZH010000273.1:0-7387 GCA_964577445.1 uncultured Myxococcales bacterium | reverse complement strand
GTAGGCTCATACAGCCCGATCCCATCGGGTATGACGGCGGAGTCAATCTCTATGCGTATGTGGACAATGATCCGCTCAATCTGATCGACCCAGAAGGACTGGCGGCGGAGCAGTTCGGCTGCGGATTCAGCGGCAATTGCAGCGTCGTGAATCCGAACAACACGTCAAGCAGCATCGCCAACATTGCGGGGCAAGTGACCAGGGGAATTGGAGACGCGCTGGTTGCCGTCGGGATCTTCGCGCTCACGACCGCGTCCATTGCACCCTCTCCAGTTCAACCGGCAGCAGCAGCGCTGCGAGTGGGTGCGGGGGCTGCGGCACTATCTGCCACAAGAGGAACTTCTACGGCACTGAGCGAAATCAGATACACACAGGCAGGTGAGAAGTTCTATCGATACGAATCAGCGAATCCCGCATTCAGTCGCGTAACGCCCAGAGGAGGCGTAACTCCCGGCACGTACGCCGCACCTGTAAGTGACGGCCTCGTGCCAGTTGGCCAGCGCATCTCAACATACAATTTGCCAAGTCCGAATATTCCGCGCCCGAATTCCGTACTTCTGCAGCCGCCGGCGAGAACTCCCGTAATCGGTCCGAGAACAGTCTCTGGCGGGACCGGCAACGAAGTCATCTTTCCGCTCGGGTTCTGAGCCATGCTGAAACTATCCGACAAGTGGGGGCCAGTTCTCGTGTCTCAGCCCGAAACTGGAATGGGCTACCAAGTGGCATCGATCATCCTGAAAGACGGTTCGCGCTACGATCAGGCGTTGATAGAAGCGGGATACGTCACCCGGATTCGCGGGCTAGAAGATATCCCGTTCAGCGAGGATCAGATTGCGGAGATTGTCGTCACACACGACAAATGGAACTTCGTAACGGACCGATGAGCCTCGGTCTGCGTTGTTGTTTAAGGTGTCAAAGTGGCCGTGCTCGCGGTCGGTGCCCGGCTCGCCGCGATGGTGGTTCTCGCTTTAGCGTCTACTTCTCTTTAGGCGTGATGAATCCGATCGGGCGCCGCCTGGGCTCTGGGGGTGGGGCCATGAGTTGCTTGATGGCGGCGAGGATCTCGGCGATGGTTTCGTCCTGATCATCGAGGCGGTGCTCGATGCGGGCTTCGAGCTCGCGCATCTTGCGTGCGAGTTCCCTGTGCGTGGAGATGGCCTCGCGCATGTACACGAAGGCGCGCACGACGTAGACGCCCATCTCGACGGCACGGGGGCTGTTGAGCACGTTGGCGGCCTGGATCGCGCCGTGCTCGGTGAAGGCGAAGGGTGGGAAGCGCGGATCGCGGTGTTTCTGGGAACCGGTCGCAATTTGCGACCGGTTCAACGCCTCGACCTCGGCACGGGTAGTACGGAACATGAAGTCCTCGGGGAAGCGCTCGAGGTTACGCTTGACCTGCTCGTTGAGCCGCTTGGTCGGTACCCCGTAGAGTTCGGCGAGATCGGCATCGAGCAACACCTTGTGGCCGCGCAGCACCAGGATCGAGCGCGCGATGTGCTCGATGGGGACCGAGACGGTCTTCACGTTGCCTTGGAGAGAAACGCGGCGATGGTGCGCAGAAGCGCTTGCTGATCGCGCTTCGGGAGCTTGTCGATGGATTGAAGCTGCCGGTAGAGCCTGCGGTTGCTCAACCCGCGCTCTGACCGTGACGCCTTCTCGAGCCCGAGGATCTCGTCGGCGGAGGCGCCGAGGATCTCGGTCAACTGCACGATGAGCTCGCTGTTGAGCCGCAGGGTATCGCGCTCGTAATCGGAGACGACCGATTGCGTCACGCCGAGCTTCTCGGCGAGCTCGATCTGTGTGATTCCCCGATCCCTTCTCAACCGCGCGACCCGTGCGCCGGGCGTTTCACGCTCGATCTTGTTTGCTTTGGCCATGGCCCACGACCCCAGCGAATGACTCGCAAGGATTGTAAGGGTGGTTTCCGGGGCGATCTGGATTGACATGGCGTGGGGCCTTTCCGTAGTATCGGATTATCCGATATTCTTGGAACGCCTGTCTACGCCTCGGTGGCGGACACAGAAAAGTCGCCCGAGGGGGCTTGACAGGTTTTTAGACGGAGACGGAAATCCCATGGCACGCATCCCGGAGGCGGAAATCGAGCGGTTGAAGCGCGAAGTGTCGCTCGAGCGCCTGGTGGAAGCCTCAGGGGTGGGGCTGAAGCGCATGGGCAAGGACCTGTTCGGGCGCTGCCCCTTCCACGCCGACGACACGGCGAGCCTGTCGGTGACCCCGGCGAAGAACCTCTGGCACTGCCTGGGGGCGTGTCAGACGGGCGGCGATGTGTTCGCCTGGGTGATGAAGGTCAAGGGCGTGTCGTTCCGGCACGCCTACGAGTTGCTGCGCGCCGATCCTTCCTTAGCCGCTGCGTCTGCCGGTGGCCCGGTGAAGCAGACGACGGTGCGCACGCTGCCGGCGCCGGTGGCGCGCGATGCCGATGATCAAGCGCTCTTGGCCCAGGTGGTGGGTTACTACCACGAGACCTTGAAGCAGAGTCCCGAGGCCTTGGCGTACTTGAAGAGTCGCGGAATCGATGATCTCTCGGCCGTCGAGCACTTCAAGCTCGGGTTCGCGAACCGCACGCTCGGGCTTCGCCTGCCGGAGAGGAACCGGGTGGCCGGTGCCGCGCTCCGCGCCCGGCTGCAACGCCTGGGCATCCTGCGCGACTCCGGGCACGAGCACTTCAACGGCAGCCTGGTCATTCCGGTGCTCGATGATACCGGCGCGGTCAGCGAGATCTACGGGCGCAAGATCACCGAGGGGTTGCGGCTCGGCACACCGAAGCACCTGTACCTGCCGCGCGAGGGCCTCGGGGTCGGGCGCGGGGTGTGGAATGCCGCGGCACTCGCCGCCTCGAAGGAGATCATCGTGTGCGAGGCGCTGATCGATGCGCTGACCTTCTGGTGCGCGGGCTATCGCAACGTCACGGCGGCGTATGGCGTCGAGGGGTTTACGGACGATCACCTTGCCGCGTTCAAGCAGCACGGGACCGAGCGCATTCTGATCGCGTACGACCGGGATGAGGCCGGCGAGAAGGCGGCGCAGAGGCTCGCAGCGCGGCTGATCGCCGAAGGGATTGAGGCCTGGCGCATCCAGTTCCCCAAGGGGATGGATGCGAACGCGTATGCGTTGAAGGTGACGCCGGCAACGAAATCGCTCGGCGTGGTGATCCGCAAGAGCGTGTGGCTTGGCAAGGGAGAGGCGCCTGCGGGATCGGCGCCGATCGTGGTTGCGTCCGAGTCTGCGATGCTTGATGCACCCGCGCTCGCAGCCTCTCCTTTAGCTGCTATAGCGGCTAAAGAGGATAGGCCGGTGGAAATCACCGCCGCATGCGAACGCACGGCGCCGATCACATCGCAGGTAACCGTTGCACCGGCGCCGCTGCCGGCATCACCCGCCCCGTTGCCCGCTTCCCCGCTGCCGGCGGTGATCGCCGGGGACGTGCCGATGGAGGTACGTCCGAGCGAGTTGGTGTTCAGCTTCGGTACCAACGATGATGTGCGCCGCTATCGGGTGCGAGGCCTGCAGAAGAACCTCGCCTACGAGGTGCTCAAGGTCAACGTGGCCGCCGAGCGCGGCGAGGCGCTCTTCGTCGATACGCTCGATCTGCGCGCCTCGAAACCGAAGGCGGCCTACATCGCGCAGGCAGCGCGCGAGCTTGGGGTCGGTGAGGAGATCATCGCCGCCGACCTGCGCAGGCTTCTGCGCGCGTTGGAGGGGCTGCAGGAGAGCCACATCGAGGGCACGCTTGCGCCGCAGCCCAAGCCAGCCGTCGAGATGGCCGAGCCCGAGCGGACGGCGGCGCTCGCGTTACTGCGCGCCCCGGACCTGATCGAGCGCATTGCCGCGGATCTGACCGCCTGCGGGCTGGTCGGTGAACGGGTGAACAAGCTCGTGGGCTACCTGGCAGCGACCTCCCGGAAGCTCGATCACCCCTTGGCGGTGCTCGTGCAATCGTCCTCGGCCGCGGGCAAGACGAGCCTCATGGATGCGATCCTCGCGCTGATGCCGGAGGAGGAGCGGATCAAGTACTCGGCGCTGACCGGCCAGAGCCTCTTCTACCTCGGTGAGGCGGACCTGAAGCACAAGGTGCTTGCGATCGTGGAGGAAGAGGGCGCATCCCGCGCCGCCTACGCTTTGAAGCTGCTCCAGTCCGAGGGCGAACTCGTGATCGCGAGCACCGGCAAGGACCCGCAGACGGGGAACCTGGAGGCGCAGACCTACCGGGTGGAGGGGCCGGTGATGCTCTTCACCACGACCACGGCGGCGGATATCGATCCGGAGTTGCAGAACCGCTGTCTGGTGCTCACGATCGACGAGGGGCGAGCGCAGACCCGGGCGATTCATGAGCTCCAGCGCAACAAGCGCACGCTCGACGGGCTGATCGCGCGTGCGCGTAAAACCGAGATCCTGGCGGTTCACCGCAATGCGCAGCGTCTCTTGCGCCCGCTCGGGGTGTTGAATCCGTATGCCCCCTCGCTCACCTTCCCCGACACCGCGACCAGGCTCAGGCGTGATCACGAGAAATACCTGACGCTCATCGACACCATCGCATTGCTGCACCAGTGCCAGCGACCGATCAAGACGGCGCTCGATGCCGGCAAGCCGATCGAGCACATCGAAGCGACGCTCGACGATATCGCGCTCGCGAACGCGCTTGCGCATGAGGTGCTCGGCCGCTCGCTCGATGAACTCCCGCCGCAGACCCGCCGAGTGCTCACCGCGGTCGATGCCTTCGTCACGCAACGCGCCGCGGCGCAAGCCGTCGAGCGCAGTCACGTTCGCTTTAGCCGCCGGGCATTGCGCGAGGCCACCGGCATCGGCGATACGCAGTTGCGCCTGCACCTGGATCGATTGGTGGCGCTCGAATACCTGCTCGTACATCGCGGCGGGCGCGGCCAGAGCTTCGTCTATGAGCTCGTCTACGACGGTCAGGGGACGGATGGCAAACCCTTCGTGCCGGGGCTGATCGATGCCGAGCGGCTGCGCACCACCACTACGGTGGAGAACCTCGCGGGGGTCAACGCCGCGTTCGCGGGGCAAAGCACAAACGTCGCGGGGTCAACGCGGCCTCATCGCGGCCCCAACGCGGGGGGATCGCGGGAAGCCCAATCGTCGGAGAACCCGCACGGGACGGACGATCACAGGGCATCCGTCTCGGAATCATCGACAACGCATCTCTTGCACGGCGCCGACGATGCCATCGTATCGTACCCGCAGCCACGCGATCGTACGGCTGCCCTTCCCTTAGCCGCCGCTGCGGTGCGCCGGTAGGTGCGCGCAAGGAGTGTCCGATGCCGCGCAAAGGTCAACGCCTGAAGCACCACAAGACCGCCTGGCCCAAACCGGCGGGGGGCGCGCAGCGTCACGACGATCCGCTCGCGCGCCACCCGCTCACCGGCTGGATGGATGCGCACTTCGAGTCGATGCGCGTCTCGGGCTACGCCGAGGACACGATCCGCGCGCGACGCATCGCGATTCGGCGCTTCATTCGCTGGTGCGATGAGCGTGGTCTCGAGGATCCGCGCGAGATGACGAAGCCGATTCTGGAACGTTATCAACGCCACCTCTTCTACTATCGCAAGGGCGACGGCCGGCCCATGACGCTCGGCACCCAACTCGGGTGCTTGGCGCCGCTCAAGACCTGGTTCAAGTGGCTCGCCCGGGAGAACCACATCCGCTACAACCCGGCGAGCGAGTTGCAGCTCCCACGTACCTCCAGACGCCTGCCACGCTCGATCTTGAGTGTGCAAGAGGTCGAGGCGATCCTTGCCGAGGCCGATCCGTCGAGCGCGCAGGGGCTGAGGGATCGCGCGATGCTGGAGACGCTGTACTCGACGGGGCTGCGGCGCATGGAGTTGCCGCGGCTGGCGCTCTACGACATCGATCGGGCGAGACGGCTCGTCTTCGTGCGCGAAGGGAAAGGCAGACGCGATCGGGTGATCCCGATCGGTGAGCGCGCGTGCGCGTGGCTCGACCGTTACCTCGCCGAGGGCCGCCCGCAATTGATCGTCGCCGACACCGAGGCGCTCTTCGTCACCGATTACGGGTTGCCGGTGACGCCCGAGTTCCTGGCGACCAAGGTCAAGCGCTACATGGACTTCGCCGGCGTGAAGAAGGTGGGGGCCACGCACCTCTTCCGCCACGCCTGTGCCACCCACATGCTCGACAACGGCGCGGACACGCGCTTCATCCAGGCACTGCTCGGGCATGCGGATCTTGCCACCACGCAGATCTACACCCACGTCTCGATCGAGAAGTTGAAGGAGATTCACGCCGCCACCCACCCGGCGCGGCTCAAGCGCTCAGGAAGCGACCAGACGGCTCGTAGCGCTTCGGATGCGAGCGAGCCTTCATCCTTGGCTGCTGATGCGCGCAGCGCGCTTCTGAAGGCGCTGGAGGCCGAGGCCGACGACGCGCTCGAAGACGACGGCAACGATGCGCCGGGATGAACTGGTGACGGCGCTGCGCCGCGTTCGCGTGCTCGCCGAATTGACCGAGGACGAGGCCTGGGCGCTCGCGCAGTTCTTCAAGCGCGCGGGGTTGACCGACTATCGACGGCTCGCGCAGAACGGGACCGAAGCCGATGCGATGCGCGCCGGCGCCGAGCGTATCCGCGAGGCTCTCGCCGACTCAGGGATCGCCCCGCGCTAACACATTTACCCTCTCCAACGTCGCGACACCGGACGCATCGAAGCGGCGGACGCGCTTGAGCCACCTTCACCGCCTGTCACGGGCCGTGCGAGGGCGCGAGCAAGGCAGGGGCTCGCACGCACGGCCCGCGCCAGGCTGCGGCGTCGATGTCTCCCCGGCGTTCACGCGGCCTGCTCCCTCGAACCGCGGGCTCCGCGGTTCGGCACGCCGCGCGCCCGCCTGCGATCGGTGCTCCGGGAGACGCCGGTAAAGATCGAGATCGAAGTCAGCGGCGGGCCGCGCAGGGGATAAACCCCATGCACGTCCCGCCCCGCAACGGCCACGTGCCGGCCGGGGATAAACGGGGCAAGCCCCGTTCAACATAACGCCGCGATTAGACGCAATGCGCTCATGCTCTCGCATCGCGCATTGTTCGGCTCGCGCCCGTCCAATCGAGCGTTATGTCTGGCGCCCCCGGCCGGCAAGAGCTTCGGTCAGCGCGGCGCCAAGCGCCGCGAGGCAAAGGCCACGATCCCCGCCCACCCACGTTCGCGCGGCCGGCGTCTCCTCCGCCGCGCTGCCTCCCCGTGATCGCGCCTTCGCTCTCGCTCGGCGCTCACTCTAACGCGCAGCTAAGGAAGTCCGCAGGCGATGCAACGATCGCTTGCCAAGCGCGTCTCCGAGGCCAAAAATGCGCCTCTAGGCGAAATTCGGAAACTCAGTGGAGGTGCGCCTTCGTTCTTCGAGCGCAAGC
>CAZNZH010000272.1:0-7416 GCA_964577445.1 uncultured Myxococcales bacterium | reverse complement strand
TCTTCACGCGCGACTAGCCGCGGCCTCGCGCGTCCGCCGGGCCGCGACGAGAGGCGCTGTCGTCGCGGTCCGCGCGGCCCCCTTGCGAGCGCCGGCGGCCCCGCAGCGGACGCCCGTGATCTGGTCCCAAGCCCTGCGGCGCGGGCGATCGCGGGACTGATTGAGCCGTCATTCATTTTCATTGCCCCCACCCTGCGGGGGGCGCTATGGTCCGCCTCGGACACAGCGAACCGCGGATCAGGAGGACTCGTCGTGGGCGAATTTCATGTGGACATGCGCGACATCCGGTTCAACCTCTTCGACTTTCTGGACCTGGGCCAGCTCACCAGGTTCGACCGCTTCGCCGACTTCGACGTCGAGCTCTTCGGCGACGTGATCGAGGCCGCGGCAGACCAATCGCGCAACCTGCTGGCCCCGCTCAATCAGCAGGGCGATCGCGTCGGTGTCGTGCTGGAGAAGGGGCGCGTCCGCCTGCCCGAAGGCTGGAAGGCCGCCTACAAGGCCTACTCCGCGGCCGGCTGGAACGGCCTGCCCATCGCGCAGGAGCACGGCGGCCAGGGCCTGCCGGTCACCATCAACACCGCGGTCCAGGACCTCTTCACCGCCGCGAACGTCTCCTTCCTCTTCACGCCCGGCCTGACCATGGGCGCCCTCGGCCTCGTCTGCGAGTTCGGCGACGAGCGCCAAAAGAAGCTGTACCTGCAGAAGATGCTCGACGGGACCTGGTCGGGCACCATGTGCCTGACCGAGCCGAACGCCGGCACCGCGGTGCCCGACCTGAAGACCACCGCCACCGAGATCGAAGGCCGCCCGGGCTTCTTCAAGATCCGCGGCCAGAAGATCTTCATCTCCGCCGGCGACCAGGATCTGACCGAGAACATCGTGCACATGGTGCTCGCCAAGGTCGGCGACGACACCGACATCACGCTCTTCGTGGTGCCGCGCATGCGCGTGAAGGACGACGGCTCGCTCGAGTACAACGACGTCGCCACCATCGCCATCGAGGAGAAGCTCGGCATCCACGCGTCGCCGACCTGTCAGTTGGCCTTCGGCGAGGAAAACGACTGCGTGGGCTCGCTCATCGGCGAGCGCGGCCGCGGCCTGCAGTGCATGTTCAAGATGATGAACGAGGCCCGCATCGCCGTGGGCGTTCAGGGCGTCGGCCTCGCCAACGCGGCCTACCAGCTCGCCTTGGCCTACGCCCGCGAGCGCATCCAGGGCACCCACATCCGCGACAGCCGTAAGGCCGACGCGCCGCGCGTGGCCATCATCGAGCACCCGGACGTGCGGCGAAACCTCATGTATATGAAGGCCGTCGCCGAGGGCGCGCGCGCCATGACCTACTACGCGAGCTTCTGCCACGACCGCGGGGTCGTCGCGGACAACGAGGCCGACCAGAAGCACTGGAATCACCAGCTCGAGATCCTGGTGCCGCTGGTCAAGGCGTGGAGCTCCGATGAGGCCTTCAAGGCCGCCGAGCTCGGCGTTCAGGTCCACGGCGGCTACGGCTATATCCGCGAGTACGGCGCCGAGCAGGTGCTCCGCGACGCGAAGATCGCCAGCCTCTACGAGGGCACCAACGGCATCCAGGCCTTGGATCTGCTGGGCCGAAAGGTCGCCCGCGGCGGCGGCGTGATGATGATGTCCATGCTCAACGAGATCAACAAGACCCTCAACAGCCCCGCCAAAGACGGCGCGTTCGCCGCCGAGGTCGCCGCGATCGCCAAGGCGCGCGACGCCATCGCCCAGGTCGCGATGAGCTTCGGCCAGCGCATGATGAAGGGCGACATCGAGTACTCGGCGCTGCACGCGACGCCGTTTCTGCAGATGTTCGGCGACACGGTGGTGAGCTGGCTGCTGGTCAAGCAGGCCATCGTGGCCAAGAAGCTCTACGACGCGCGGCTTCAGAAGGCCGAGGTCGCGGAGATGACCGAGGAGCTCGGGCGGGTGCTCGAGGAGGACGCCGAGGCGCGCTTTTTGCACGGCAAGATCAACACGGCGCAGTTCTTCGTGCACCAGATCCTGCCGCGCATGCACGCCCGCCTGATGTCGATTCAGAGCGAAGACCGCAGCGCGCTGACCGTGGTGCTCTAGGAGTCGGAGGCCTGGCCGCAGCCGCAGCCCGTCGCGCGTTGAGAGTCGGACCCTGATAGGCTACGAGCATGTGCAGGCTCTTCGGATTTCGTAGCGTCATCCCCAGTCAGGTCCATCGCTCGCTGGTCAACGCGGACAACGCGCTGATCGCGCAAAGCGAGCGACACCCCGACGGCTGGGGCGTGGCCTACTACGTCGAGGACGCGCCGCATGTGACCCGCAGCGCCGACTCCGCGCTGACCGACCACCTCTTTCGCCGGGTCAGCGGCGTGGTGTCGTCGCAGACCGTGCTCGCCCATGTGCGAAAAGCCACGGTTGGCGAGCGTAACGTCTTGAATTGTCACCCGTTTCAATACGACCGCTGGACCTTCGCCCACAACGGCGAGATCCCCGCCTTCGACCGGTGCAGAGGCGCCATCGAGGCCATGGTCTCGCCGCGGCTGCGCCCGTTCATCCTGGGCGACACGGACAGCGAGCGGATCTTCTTCCTGTTCCTGACCCACCTGTCCGAGCAGGCGCCGCTGTCGCAGCGGCTCGGTATCGAGGTCGTCGCGGCGGCCCTGGGGCGCACCGTCGCGACCGTGCGCGAGCTGGCCGACGGCGCCGGCTCCCCCTCGCCGTCGCTGCTGACCCTGATGGTCACCGACGGCGTGACCATGGCCGCCGTGCGCTGGGGAAAAGAGCTCTACTGGTCGACCCACAAGGGCCGGTGCAGCGATCGGGGCGCCTGCGCGCACTTCGCTGACGCCTGCGAGGCCCCGTCGCTCACGGGCTTCGTCAATCACCTGATCATGTCGAGCGAGCCGGTCATCGACGAGAACGTGTGGCAAGCCTTTCGCGAGGGCGAGATCCTCGGTGTGGACTGGCGCATGCGGCTCTCGCGGCACTCGGTCGACGCGGACTGAACTTCCGGCGACGCGTCGACTTCCAAGGGACGCCGATACGGGTTAGCTTCCCCGGGCTCCAAGCTTCGAGGAGGGACCGAACGTGAGCTCTCGCCCCCACCAGGTCGCCCATGTCTCGCGCGCGCTGGCCGCGCTGGCCGCCATATCGTCTGTCTGCCTGGCCTCCGCGCCTGCGTTCGCCAGCGACGCCGACAAGCAGCACGCGGCCGACGCGGGCGATCTCGTCACCATCGACGGCGGCTTCGCCCAGTTGACGTTCTACGGCCTCCTGCAGAGCCAGATCGCGCTCTACGCCGGCGAGGACAACCTCCTCGAGGACGGCGACCCCGGCGAGCGCGTCGGGTTCCGCGTTCGCCGCGCGCGTCTCGGCGTCAGCGGCTGGGCCTGGGGCGTCGTGGACTACTCACTGTCCCTCGACCTCAGCGCCGGCAAGAGCGTCGAGCTGCTGGACGCGTGGGTCGGCTACCGCGGCTTCCCGACCCTTGGCTTCAAGCTGGGGGCCAGCAAGGTCCCGTTCTCGCGTTTCGCGCTCTACAGCGCCGCGCGGGGGACCTTGAGCGAGCGGCCCTTGGGCGCACAGGCGCTGGCGCCCTTCCGGCAGGTCGGCCTGACCCTCGAGGGCGAGCTCGGCGGCCTCATCCGCTATGCGCTGGGCGCCTACAATGGCTTCGAGCGCCACACGAACTTCCACGAGGGCTACGTCGAGAACTCTGGATTTCAGGGCAACCGCTTCAACCGCCTCGCGTTCGCCGGGCGCCTGGAGCTTCAGCCCCTGGGCGATCTCGGCGAGGACATGGCCGATCTCGAGGGCGGCGGCCTGCGCGTGGGCGTCGGCACCAGCCTCTACTACAGCGACGGAAAGACCACGAAGAGCGCGGGCTGGGAAGTCGACCTCGGCCTGAAGATCGCGGGCTTACACCTCATCGCCGAGTACATCGCCGACACCGCCGAGCCGAAGTCCGTGCCCACGACCACCGCGACCATCCCGGCGTCGGTCGACCGCCACTCCTTCATGGGCGAGGTCGGCTACTTCATCCGGCCGATCAACCTCGGCCTGGCCTTCCGCGCTGAGCTCCTCGACGACAACCGCGACCTCGACAACAACGGCGACGAGCTCGTGCTGGCCGGCGGCGTCCAGTACTACTGGCACCGCCACCACTTCAAGGCGATGCTCGACTACACGCACCGCATCGAGCTCGAGGGCGCCGATCGCGACAACCAGACCCTGCTCCTGACGCTCCAGTTCTCGCTGTGAACCGCCGCCTCTTCCCACTGCTGACCGCGTCGCTCCTGCTGGCCGCCCCGGCCTGCAAGGAGGAGGCGTCTCCCCTGCGCGCCTACCGCGCCGCGTCGCCAGACCAGCTCATCGGCGGCGACGTCGCCATGGCCCGGGTGGGCGACTTCGTCCTCGAAAACGACCGCATCCGCATCGCGATCTTGGACGTGAAGGGCTCGCCCGGCCCCGGCATCTTCGGCGGCAGCCTGGTCGACGCCGATCTCCAGCGCACCGACGCGCGCTTTCGCAACGGCAACGGCCACGACCAGCTCTCCGAGGTCTTCGTCTTCGCGAACCTGCTGACGCCGCGCCCGGACGTGTCGGAGATCGCCATCGTGCACGACGGCTCCGACGGCCAGTCCGCCGTCCTGCGCGTGATCGGCGAGGGCGAGTTCATCCTCGACGCGCTGCGCGTCTTTCAGGATGAAGCGCTCAGCATCTTCTTCAGCAACGTGAAGACGCGCCTGGAGATCTCGACGGACTACATCCTCGAGCCCGGCAAACCCTACGTCCGCATGCTCAGCACCGCGCGCCGCACCGACCCGAAGACCGCCTGCGACCCCGCGTTCGCCTGCGATCTCGAGTGCGCGGGCGGCCTGCGCTTCGACACCGCCGGCTGTGCCCTCTGCGAATGCTCCAGCGACGCGCCGCTGCCGCTTGAGAACTTCCGCGAGACGGTGCCTCTGTTTTTGGGCTTGCTGGGCGACCCCACGTCCGGCACCACCGCCGGGCTCATCGGGGGCGACTTCGTCTTCTTCGGCGGCCAGAACAACCTCTTCGCGCCCGAGATGGGCTTCGACGAGACGCGGCTGGTCTTCGATCAGCTCTTCTTGGGCCGCGACACCTTCACCCAGCCCCTGGCCCTCGACTTCATGGCGGCCGCCGGCGGGGCGGTCTCCTACGGCTACTTCACCGTCAACGCGCCCGGCGAGGCCGACCCGCGGGTGCTGGTGCCGCTCATCACCTCGTCGACGACCGCGTTCACGACGGCGGCCAAGACGTGCAGCGATTCGCCGGACGACGACGCGACCTGCGACGAGATCAGCTCGTGGAGCTGGGAGCGCTACTTCGCGGTAGGGAAGGGCGACATCGCCTCGGTGGCCGACATCGTCTACGCGACGCGCGGGACGCCGGTCGGCACCATCAATGGTGTGGTGCTGGGCGGCCAGCGCGAGCCGGCCACCAACGCCCACGTGTACGCCTTCCGAGACCCCGACCCGCTGCGCACCTTCGCCAACGTCTACGAGGTCGTGGACGCGAACTACCGCGCGGGCGGCGTGCCGGGGCTGCTCAACGCCATCGACGCCGACGTGGGCCTGGATCCCGTGGAGGACGGCGACTTCCAGGCCACCATGCCGCCCGGCAGCTACCTGATGGTGGCGACCAACGAGGAGGGCACGGCCACGTCCGAGGTCACGCGGGTCACCGTGGTCGCGGGTGAGACCGTGCGCTACACGCCCGTCGTGCCGCTGCCGGCGCGGCTGGCCTTCCGCGTGACGGACGGGCAGGGGCGCCTGATGGCGGCCAAGCTGACGCTGGTCAGTCTGGACGCTGGCGGCGCGCCGATGGAAGGGGACGGCCTGCGTCGCCCCTACATGGGCGAGGGGCGCATAGGCGCCGGCATCCGCCACCTCTTCCGCACCGTGTCGGGCGAAGGCACCGAGAACATCGAGGCGGGGCGCTACCGGCTCTTCGCGAGCCACGGCCCGGAATACTCCGTCGCCATCAAGGACTTCGAGCTGGGTCCGGGCGAGCAGACCGTCCAAAACCTCACCCTCGTGCACGAGGTCGACACCGCGGGCTGGATCGCGGGCGATTTTCACCTCCACCAGCAGCCCAGCCACGACTCGGGGCTGAAGCTCGACAAGCGCGTGGCGACCATCGTGGCCGAGGGGCTGGAGTTCGCCGTGGCCACCGACCACGACGTCGTCACAGACCTGCGGCCGACGATCCGGGACATGGGGCTACAGGACGTGCTCAAGACCTCCATCGGGGTCGAGATGACCACCATCGAGTTGGGACATTTCGTTGGATTTCCGCTGGGTTACGACGCGAAGCTCATCCCCGACCACGGCGCTCCCGAGTGGGCGTGCCAGGACGGCCCGGGCCTGCTGCGGGTCCTGGGCGACCGCATCGAGAAGGGGACCCAGGGCGTGCGTATCCTGGCGCATCCGCGCGACGGCTTCTTCGGCTACGTCGATCAGCTAGGCGTCAATCCGTACACCCAGGAGCGCGTGGACTACGACCGCCCCAAGGTCTCCTTCGGTGGAGGCTCCCTGCTCGAGCTCGAGGCCGGAAACGTCCTGCTGCGCCAGGCGACCTGCGATTGGGACGCGATGGAGGTCTTCAACGCGAAGCGCTTCGACCTGATGCGCATCCCGACCAACCGCGACGTCATCGTCTACAACCGTTGCCGCGCGCGCATCGACGCCGCCGCCGCGGGTGACTACGCCGCGCTCGACGCCGCGTGCCCGGAGATCACCGGCGGCGAGGCCTTGACGACCTGCCCGGCCGGCGAGCGCTTCTTCGACTGCACCATGCGCTTTCGGCGGCGCCTCGCTTTCCTCTCGGCCCGCGAGATCCTCAAGCGCACGCCCGAGGAGCAGGAGGCGATCTTCAACCACACATATAACGCCAAAGCGGACGGCGACGCGTGCGACCCGGTGAAGTTTTCCGGCGACATCCCCGACGCGAGCGCGATCGGCCCGTGCGTCGACCACGACGGCGTCATCGACGACTGGATGTTCTGGCTCAACCGCGGGCTGAACTTCACGATCACCGCGGCCAGCGACTCCCACGGCGACTCGCTCGAGCCCGGCACCCCGCGCACCCTGGTCAAGAACCCGGCCGCGCGCGCCCCCGATATCGACGCGGCGGAGATGGCCAAGGCGGTGGTCGAGCACAAGGCGCTCCCCACCTACGGGCCGGTCATCGACGTGTCCGTAGGGGGCGTCGAGCCGGGCGGGCTCGCCTCGGTCACGGCGGGGCAGCCCATGACGCTCAAGCTGCGCGTGCAGACCGCGAGCTGGTTTGGCGTCGACCGCATCGAGGTCTACGTGTCCGGCAAGCTGGTGCGCGTGCTCGAGCTGGACCACGGCCCCGAGCCCGTCGTGGACTGGGACGCGCCACTTGAGCTGGAGG
>CAZNZH010000271.1:0-7422 GCA_964577445.1 uncultured Myxococcales bacterium | reverse complement strand
GTCGTCCGTCCACGTCCCACTGACCCCAGGAGCCCATCATGCTGACCGGAACTCTCACCCCAGGCGCCGCCCTCACCCTCAAAGACCGATCCGGGTTCATCGTCGCGTTCCCGGCGGGCTGCGTCTCAGCCGACGTCGTCGTGAACGCGGGCAAGGTCGGCGCGCTGACCAACGCCCCGTCGTCGGGCTTCGATGTCTACGGTGACCTCTACCGCATCGGGTTCGAGACCTACGAGCTGCTGCTCAAGGATGTCTTCGTCCAGTTGCCCTATACCGCGGCGGACGCCACGGGCGGCGGCGTGTGCACCTGCATCGCCAAGCCGTACTACCCCGACCCGATGCCGTGGATGCCCGGTCAACGCGAGTTCGCGGTCCTGGAGAACTGGCAGCAGCTCCCCAATGTGACGCCCCACGACACCGGCAAGCGCCTCGCCTGCGAGACGCGACGCCTCGGCTACATGATCGCCGCCAAGAAGTACTGATTCACGGGGTCCCGGGCCGCGATCGCGCGGGATTTCGATGCGAGCGCCATCGCGAGCGCCATCGCGAGGGTCATCGCGAGAGTCATGGGGGGGTCACCGACCGGTCCCCGTGACTCTCGCGACCCCGCCGGCCGCCACGTCGACTCGGGTACCCGCGGCTACTCCGAGATCACGCCTGCGTAGCGCAGCGTCCAGTAGGGCAGCAGCCAGGCCATGGGGCCGGAGACGTTCTTGCCGTCCCCGTTGAACTTCTTCTTGTGGAAGTTGGTGTTCCACCACGCCGTGCCGATCTCGTCGTAGGGGAAGACCTCGGCGAATTGCGGGTCGTTGAAGCGGTCGTTGGGCCAGCTCGTGGCGTCTTTGCGGTGACTGTTGTCGACGGCGAACTCGCGGCGGTCGAAGGGCATCTCGCGGAGGCTCTCTAGGGCCTCGGGGATGTCGGCTTGGTCTGAGCCCGTGAGGACGGCGACGAACGCGGCCCACAGGGGGTTTCGCTCGACGCGCTCGTGGTCGTAGAGGAACTGCAGGGCCTGCTGCCACATGGCGCGGCGCTCGTCGTCGGGCTCGTAGCGGATGAGCGTGTGGTAGGCCAGCATCGCCAGCTCGTGATCGGAGTGGTTCATCGTGTTGGGGATGGTGACGGTCGCGGTCAGGTCGTGGGGCATGGCGACCTCGCCGTAGCGCATCGCCAGCAACTCCTCGTATTTATCGAGGAAATAGGGGTCCGCGGTCATGTGCCAGGTGCTCAGCATGTGGCCCAGGATCTCCACCGAGTTCAGCCAGCCGCCGCCACCGAACGAGTCCAGACAGACCTCGAGCCCCGCCTCGCAGTTGTCCAGGCCGTCCACCGCCGCGGTGATGCTCGCCGGGTCCCAGTGGCCGTGCGTCGTCGGCTCGCCGTCGAGATCGAGCAGGAACCAGCCGTTTTCGGCGATGTATCGCGCCAGGTCCGCGGCGTAGCTGGCGATCTCGGCACGCTCGGCGTCATCTGCGGCGCAGAGGTCGTAGTAGATCGGAAAGCCGAAGAAGTGCCCCGTCGTCTCATCGGACGACGTGTCGTCTTTCCAGCGCCAGTCCTGCCCCTCCCAGCGCACCAGGTGCCAGTTGTCGCGGCCCTTCTTGTCGTCCCACACGCTGCCCTCGTCGTCGCGCACCAGCGAGCGCGCGATGTAGCCGCGGCCGAGCGCCGTCTTCTCGAAGTCCATGGCGGGCAGGTCCATGAGCAGCTTCATGTTGCCCATCGCGCGACGGGCCTGGTCGCGGTAGCGCGTGTCGCCGGTCGCCCCGAACGCGTAGCACCACGCCCCGATCTGCATCTGCGTCCACAGGCCGTCGTTGTCTTTGTCGCGCAGAGTCCACGTCTTGGGGTCCCACGGGTCGTCGATGGTCGCGTCGCTCGCCGCGAAGCCGCCCAGCCGCCAGAAATGGTCGTCCAGCAGCTTCTCCATGGCGTCCGCCTTCTCGGCGAACGTGTGCTCGACCCAGTCGATGCGGCTCAGGCCCTTGGCGCCGCCCAGCCACGCGGTCCCCTGCCCGTCGATCCCCACACCCGTGACCCGAAGATCGCTGAGCGCCCGCGCGCTGGTGACGTAGTCGCGGTGAACCACCTCACCGCCGCCGTCGAGATTGAGCACCGTCGCCCCGATGGCGTGGCCCAACACGACCCGCTCGCTCGACGCGGCCACCGCCAGGGTGTCGCCGGTCGCCAAGCCGCCCACCCCCGCCGGCATCAGCGTCAGGACGCCGTCCACCACCCGCGCCGCGCCGTCCGCGGTCGCCGCCCACAGCGTGCTCCCCGGCCGCCCGACGGCGATGGCCCGGACGCCCGACCCCGCCGGCAACAGCGTCGTCAACTCAGGCGCGTCCTTGTAAAACGCTGTCAATCCGCCGCCCGCCACGAACCACGTCGTCCCGTCCGGCCCCACCTCGATGTCCGAGACCTGCGCCGTCACCTTGCCCAGCGGCCCGGCGGGCACCTTCACCGTGTCGCCCTCCACCCGCCGCACGCCGGCGCTGGTCGCCAAAAGCGGCGCCCCGGTCGCGTCGACGGTCACCGCCCGCAGCGTCATCCCGCCCGGTCCGAACGCCGTGCCGAGCCCCGTCTCCGGGTTGACACGCTTGACCTGCGTCTCCGTGATGGCGACGACGCGCCCTTCGGCGTCGCGCTGAGCCGCCACATCGACGATCCGCGCCGCCGCACCCGGCGCCGACAGCGGGACCATCAGCCCGTCGGCGCGCAGCCGCCGCAGCCCCGCGTCCAGCCCCAACGTCAGCTCGCCGCCGGGGGTGGCCACCACGCGGATCGCCGTCCCGAAGAGGTTTTCCGGCTCGCGCAGCGGCCGCGCCTCGTCGATGACATAGATCGCCTGGGCGCTGACCGCCGCCGTGTTCTGCACCGCGTGGACGAAGGCCTGGTCCGGGCGCCCGCCGAGGTCGGGCCCGAGGTCCGAGGATCCGTCCATTGCACCGTCGCCGCCTGAGGAATCGAAGGTGTCCGTGCCGGCGGCGTCGCCTCCCGAGTCGGGCCCCCCGTCGGCCCCCGCGGATCCACCGCCGCCGCCGCACGCACCGGGCACGATGAGCATTGCAAATAAAAGACAAAAGCGTGCGGGCGTGCGCATGGGGGACCTCGGGGACGTGTCTGCACAGGATATCGGTCTCTGCCCGGGCGCTCAAGGCACGGGGGCGCCCGTCGACGCTTTGAACGTGCGCCGTGGGCCGCCGGGCTCTATGCTGCGCCGCCATGTCCGACGCCACCCCAAGATCTGGAGCGCGCCGCGCCGACACCCGCATGGTGATCGGGGCCTGCTTGCTCGCGGCGGGGACGGCGGCGCTGGTCTGCCGCTACAAGTTCTTCCCGCTCGGGATGGCCGGCGCCGAGGGCGCGCTGCTGACGGGCGCGCCCATCGGGCTGTGCATGGTCGGCGTGGGCCAGATGATGGCTGCGCATCGCCAGGGCGCCGGACGGCAGGGCTGGCGCCTCGTGCTCGCCGCGCTGGCGTCCGCGGGGCTGGTCACCGGGCTCTTCGTGACCTTCGCGCCGTCGCGCCACCCGACCCGCGTCCCGCTGCGCGCCTGGAGCGTGCCGGGGCTCCGCATCGGCCTGCCGGATTGGGAGCTCGAGCAGCAGCGCGACGACTCGCTCCCCGGCGTCCTGCGCGTCGCCGACCCCATGGGCCGCGGCCGCTTCGTCGAGCTGCGCTGGGCCCCGGGCGAGCCGCTGACCGACGGCGAGCTGACGGCGATCCTGTCGGACGCCGGCGCGCTGCGCGTGGTGGCCACCGAGGACGCCACCGCGGACGAGCGCCCCGCCCGGGTGAGCTATCTGGAGTCCGAGGACGGCGAAAAGCGAGCCGCCATCACGTCATTTAGCTGCCCGTCGACCAGGATCTCGGGCGCGCTCATCACCTTCGTGTCGATGCCGCGCGAGGATCTGCTGGCGCTGCACCACCGCATCCTCGACAGCTCGGACTGCGCGCCGCTGGCGCCGACCGACGCACCGCGCACCAGCTTCCCGACGTTTACGCCCCCGCCGGGCTACACCCGCGCCGAGCACCCCGTCGTTCAGGCGTGGGTTGGCGAAGACGACGGCGTCTTCGACCTCCCGCCGGGCGTCCCCGGCGAGCGCCGCCACCACGCCCTCGAGGAGACCCCGGCAGTGCGCGAACAGGTGCTGCGGGCGGAGCTGGGCCTCAAGGAGATCCACTTCGACCCGACGCCGATTCGGCGCAAGGACCCCAGCGGCGGCGAGCGGGTGGTCTACCAGGCGGCGGCCAAAGATGGCGCGGGCGTGTCCGTGCGGGCGCTGCTCACCTGGTGGCAGTGCGAAGGCGACGACAAGACCTACATGGCCTTGCACGCGGGGCCGCCGAAGATCCCGGTGGAGCCGCTGCTCAGCGCGCTGGCCGGCGCCGGCTGCCCGTGAGGGGCTGCCCATGAGCCGGGCTCGCGCCGCCGCCGTCCGCCCGGAGACCCGCGGGGAGGTGCGCGCCATCAGCGTGGCGCCCATGATGGACCGCACCGATCGGCACTTCCGCGTCATGATGCGCGCGCTGACCCGCCACGCGCTGCTCTACACGGAGATGCTGACGACCGGCGCGGTGATTCACGGCGACCGCGCGCACCTGCTCAGCTTCGACGCGGTCGAACACCCGGTGGCGCTCCAGCTCGGGGGCGACGACCCGGCAGCGCTGGCTGAGGCCGCGCGCATCGGCGAGGGCTTCGGCTACGACGAGATCAACCTGAACGTGGGCTGCCCCTCGCCGCGGGTGCAGAGCGGCTGCTTCGGCGCCTCGCTGATGGCGCGCCCCGAGCGCGTCGCCGAGGCCGTGGCCACGATGCGCCGCGCCGTCAGCGTGCCCGTGACCGTCAAACACCGAGTCGGCATCGACGAGATAGACAGCTACGAGCACATGGCGCGCTTCGTGGCCATCGTCGCCGACGCCGGCTGCGACCGCTTCAGCGTCCACGCGCGCAAGGCGTGGCTGCACGGGCTGAGCCCCAAGGAAAACCGCACGGTCCCGCCGCTGCGGTACGACGACGTGTATCGGCTCGCGGCCGAGCGCCCCGAGCTGGTCGTCGAGATCAACGGCGGCGTCACCGATCTGGAGCAGGCGGCGGCCCACCTCGCTCATGTCGACGCGGTGATGATCGGGCGGGCGGCCTACGAGACGCCCTGGGTCCTCGCGGGCGTCGACGCGCGCTTCTTCGGCGTGGCGGGCCCCAGCGCGGACCGCCACGCGCTCGTCGAGGGCATGCTCCCGTACATCGACCGCCACGTCGCACAGGGCGGGCGACTGCATCAAATCAGCAGGCATATGCTGACGATCTTCGTCGGATGCCGCGGCGCGAAGGCGTGGAAACGCACCATCAGCGAGCTGGCCCCGCGCGAAGGCGCCGGCAGCCAGGTCATCACGATGGCGCTGGCCCAGGTGCCGCGGGTCGCGCCCGCCACCACAGAGGAGTCGACATGCCCCACCTGGACGTAGGCGACGCGCGCCTCTACTACGAGGTGTCGGGCGACGACGGGACCCCGGTCCTCCTCATCATGGGCTTCGCGGTGCCCATGACCCTGTGGGCCGCCCAGGTCCCGGCGCTCTCGGAGCGGCACCGCGTGGTCGCCTTCGACAACCGCGGCGCCGGGAAGTCGGTCGCGCCGGCGGGCCTCTATTCCATGCGCGGGTTCGCCGACGACGCGGTCCGGCTGCTCGACCACCTCCAGATCGCCCGCGCGCACATCACCGGGGTGTCCATGGGCGGGATGATCGCGCAGGAGCTGGCGCTGCGTCACCGCGACCGCGTGCGCAGCTTGACCCTCGTGGCCACCCACGCCGGCGGCCTGCGCAGCATCCTGCCGACCCTGCGGGGCCTGCGCCTCTTCACCAGCTCGCACCTGGGTGATCGGAGCGCGCGCCTCGCCAACCTGAGGCGCCTGCTCTACACCGACAGCTTTCTGGCGAGCCCAGACGGTGCCGAGGTCTCCGACAGGCTCCGCGCCGCGCTGGGCGACAACCCCCCGGGCAGCGCTCGCGCCGCGCAGCTCGGCGCCATCCTGCGCCACCGAACCGCGCGCCGCCTGGGCGCGCTCGACGGCATCCCGACGCTCATCGTGAAGCCGGCGCAGGATCTCTTGGTCGCACCGCGCCAGAGCGATCGCCTCCACCGATTGATCCCTGGCTCCCGCCTGCTCGAGATCGCCGAGGGCGGCCACGGCGTGCTCGGCCAGTGCGCCGACCGCCTCAATCGCGACCTCCTGGCCCACTACGCCGCGGTCGACGAGCCCGCCACCACCTCGCCGATCGCGCCGCTCCGGGCCTGATACGCCCTGGGGATCGACCCGTTACTACCGTTGGCCTCCTTGCGCGCAGCGGGGCTGGCTCAGTATGGTGAGGAGCGGTTTTTGGGGATGGCGACGGGGGAATCATGAGGCGCCACGAGGCTGCGCTCGTCGTATTGGGGTCCCAGCGGAGCGCGCAGCCGGAGGGCTCAGTTTGATGTGGAATCCGCTACGCAGCGCCGTCGTCTCGGCGTTGGCGCTCGTCTCCTTGGTCACCCCGAGCGCGCACGGCACGGTCATCACGGTCACCACCGCGAGCGACGTCGTGGCAGCCGACGGCTCTTGCTCCCTGCGCGAGGCGATCCAGGCCGCGAACAGCGACGGCGCGGTCAATGAGTGCGCTGGGGGCTCGGGGCCCGACTCCATCCAGTTCGCCGGGGCGCTGGGCGGCGGCACCACCGCGCTGGTCGGCGGCGAGCTGCTCGTCACCCAGGACCTGGCGATCATCGGCCCGGCGGGGCGGTTCCTCATCTCGGGCGCCGGCAACTTCCGAATCTTCCACGTCGCGGCGGGCGCGGGGCTGGAGCTGCAAGATCTCGTGATGACCGACGGCGTGGCCATCAGCGAAGGCGGCGCCATCCGCAACGCCGGCACGCTGACGCTGACGGACTGCCTGATCGCGCACAGCTTCATCTTGGGCTTGGACGCTGGCGCGACGGGCCTCGGTGGCGAGGGCGGGTTCGGCGGCGGCCTGTGGACCAGCGGCGACGTCGTGGCCATTCGCACCGAGTTCAACGGCAACCTCGCGGTGGGCGGCGACGGCGGCCTCGTGGGGCCCGGCGCACCCTCGGGAGGCGGCGGCGCCGGCATGGGCGGCGCGGCCTTCGTGGCCGAAAACGGGAGCCTCTTGCTCGACCGCTGCTTGGTCATCGACAACGGGGCCGACGGCGGCGCAGCGGTGGCGGGCGCAAACGGCGGCGGCGGCGCGGGCATGGGCGGCGGCGTCTTCAACCAGAAGGGCGACCTGCGGGTCATCAACACGACCTTCACCGGCAACGTGGTGGTGACCAAGGGCACCATCGTCATGCGTGGCAGCCGGCTTGAAGTGCGCCAGGACGCCGCCGGCAACCAGCAGGGCACCCTGTTTTCCGATTCTGGCCAGCG
>CAZNZH010000270.1:0-7424 GCA_964577445.1 uncultured Myxococcales bacterium | reverse complement strand
TGAGCGACCCGTTGGCCTCGTAGCCGCCTTGGTAGAAGTCGTCCGGGTGCAGCAGGTAGCCGAGGTAACCCTGGGTGTAGCCGAGGATATACATATCCGCGAGCCCCGACGCCGCCAGCGCCTTCGCGCGAAGCTCGGTCCCCACGCTGGTCAGCGGCTCGCCCGGCAGCGTGACGAACCCGAGATCGCCGATGCGCGCCGCGGTCAGCAGCGTCCAGAACACCGTGTCTTCCTCGGGAAAACCGGCGCAGTTGATGTCCGCGGAGGTGTAGGTCTTGGCCCCCTCACCGCAGTTCTCCTTGGCGCTGACGCAGAAGATGCCGCCGAAGGGGAACTTGTCGAAGGCGCCGTCGGGGTTGATGAGCTCGTTTCGTAGGGGGACCGCCACGCTGAGCACGTCGATCTCGGGCTGGGGATTCAACACGACGTCGCCGAGGGCGGGGATGACGGCGGCTGCGGCGGCCGCGCCGATCTGGGTCAGCTCGCGGTAGGACGAGCGGAGGTCGTCGCCCTGCTCGGTCGCGTAGGAGCTCGGCCCGTGGGGCGCCATGTCGCCGGCCCAGCTCTGCATGTAGATGACCGTGCGCGGGCGCTCCAGGCGGCTCTCGATGCCGTCCTCCACGGCACCCGGCGCGTCGCTCGAGAGCACGAAGTCGCTAGCGCCGACGGTGGTGCCGTGCATGGCGTAGTTGACGACCAGGGCGACCGGGGTGCCGTCGAGCCCGTCGACCTTGATGAGGCCCATGGTGTCGTCTTGGACCGGGCCGTTTTCGCAGCGGCGGTCGTTGTGCAGCTCGGAGACCAGGATGGTCTTGTGGCCGACGGCCGCCGGGATGGAGGCGGCGTCGGCGTCGAGGACCGCGCCGACCATGGCGTCGCGGATGCGCTCGTAGAAGGCGGGCAAGAACGGGCCGATGGCGATCTCGCCGATGAGGTGGTCGAAGAGGCGGCCGCCGCTCGAGTGGGTGTGGGTGCCGCCGATGATGAGGCCGTCGGCGAGATCACCGCGGCCGGCCGTGCGCAGGGACTGGGCGACGTCGCGCACGATGTCCTGCCACATGCCGATGGTGTCGGTGCGCATCAGGACGATGGCCTTGCCTTGGCGGCGCAGCACCAGGGCGCGGGCGGTGACCGCCGTGTGGACGGCGTCGGTGCCCGGGTAGGCGTCAGACCAGGGGCTGAGCGGGCCTTTTTTGGGGGAGAGGCCGACCGTGGAGGTGCCGACGGGGAAGCCCAGCGGGCGCTCGCCGGTGCCGCCGTAGAGGACCTCGCTGGCCGGGGGCACGTTGGCGTAGGCGGGGTCGGGCCCGGCGTCGGTGTCGGTGTCGGCGTCGGTGTCGGCGCCGAGGTCCGCCGTGGCGTCGCTCGTCGCGTCGATCGCGGTGTCCGCGACGGCGTCACCGGACGTGTCGGCCGCGGTGTCGGGCGACGTGTCCGCGACGGCGTTGGGGCCGTCATCGCCACCGCAGGCCGAGGCGACGATCAGCGAGGCCGCTGCGGCCAGAATCCAACCTGTAACGACGAGCTTCCGAGCCACCATCACCGAACCTCCGAGCCGAGACCGCGGCGAACTATCGAGCGCGGGCGCGGACGATGCAAGGGGGTTTCGGTCCGGCGCCTCTTAGGGGTCCCGGGGCGCTGCCCCTTTGGGGGGGCAGGCCGCGCGGCCGGGTGGCAGGCGGCGAGCGGCGCTTGAATCCGCGCGCCGGCCGGCCGGATTCTGGTAGGGTCGGCGCTGGTCTTCGGGCGGCCTGAAGGAGCGCGCTGATGGTGAAGTCGGAGCCGCGGACGCGGTGGGGGTGGCCGCTCTTTTTCCCTGGCGCCGCCTGCGTATTTGCGCTGGCGCTAGGGTGGGGCTGCGATGGCGGGGGCGCCGGCCCGAGCGATGGGGCGGCCGGCGGCGACGTGGCCGCGGAGGCGGGCTGTAAGGCGGCGTCGGAGTGTCCGGCGGCGAGCGAGCCGTGCGCCGAGGCGGTGTGCGACGCGGCGACGGGCGCGTGCGGGACCCGGGCGCGGGCCGAGGGCGCGCTCTGTGACGACGGCGATGAGTGTACGACCGCCACGCGATGCGACGGGGCGGGGGCGTGCGGCGGCGGCTTCGCGCGGAGCTGCGACGACGGCGAGCCCTGCACCGTCGACGCCTGCGAAAACGGCGTCGGCTGCACCCACCAGCCCAGCGAGGGGCCCTGCGACGACGGCCAGGTGTGCACGGGAGGCGACCGGTGTGTGGCCGGCGTATGTGTGGGCACGGCGATCGCGACCTGCGGGTGCGAAACGGACGAGGACTGCGCGGCCTTCGACGACGGCGACGCCTGTAACGGCAAGCTGCGATGCGCGGCAGGGATGTGCGTGCTGGACGCGGCGAGCGTGGTGAGCTGCGCACCGTCGACCGACGCCTGCCAGCAGGCGGCCTGCGATCCCCTAAGCGGCGCCTGCGTCAACGCGCCGGTCGCCGACGGCGCGCCCTGCTTTGACGGCGACGTCTGCACGGAAAACGACGCCTGCCTTGCCGGCGCCTGCGTCGGGACGGCAAAAGACTGCGACGACCACGACGTCTGCACCCAAGACGAGTGCCACCCCAGCGCCGGGTGCACCCACGCGCCGATGGTGGGCACCTGCGACGACGGCGACCCGTGCACCTTGGGCGACGTGTGCACAGGCGGTGTCTGCAAGGGCGCGCCGAAGGTCTGTAGCGACACCAACCCATGCACGGTGGACAAATGCGCGCCGTCGGGCGGCTGCACCCACACCCCGAAGAGCGGCGCCTGCGACCCCGGCGACCCCTGCGTGACCGGGGGCGTCTGCCAGGGCATCACCTGCGTCGGCGAGCCCGTGAACTGCGACGACGGCGTCGCCTGCACCCTCGACACCTGCGACGCGACGAAGGGCTGCCAACACACCCCCTCCGACGCCGCATGCGAGGGCATGAACACCCAGTGCCTGAGCTACACTTGTGACGTCGAATTTGACTGCATTAAACACTTTCTCGTCGGCACATGCGACGACGGCCTCGAGTGCACGCAAGGCGACCGCTGCCAGAGCACGGGCAAATGCGTCGGCACCCCAAACGAAGATTGCCCAGACATCAACTGCGGCAACGGGAGCTGCGACCTCGACTTCGGCGAGACCTGCGCCGAATGCCCCACGGACTGCGGTCTGTGCGAGCCTTGGCCGAGGCCCGGCGATTGACCGTTGATGCACGGCTCACAAAAATCGTGGTGAGGTCTTGCAATGCCAGTTGACCGCCGCGTTGCCGTCGACGCTTCCGGGCGCCTCCTCATCCCCGAAGCGCTCCGCGACGCGGCGGGGATCGAGCCGGGAACGCCGCTCTCGGTGCGCTCTCGAGACGGCCATATCGAGATCGAACCCGCACCGCTTCAAGTCAGCATCTCAATGGAGGGTGGGGCGGCCGTCGCGTCGGCTGTGGAACCCGTCCCGGTCCTGACCGCGGAGGTAGTCGCCGAGACACGCGGGCGGCGCCGAGCTGAGCGGGGCTGAGGTTGGCCGGGCTGGCGTTTGGCTCCACGGTCGTCGGGGAGACGAGCGTCGGCCCCCCCTGGTCGCGTCAGCCCCTCAGGTGCTCGCCGAAGAAGCGCAGGGTGCGCTTCCAGGCTCGGCCGGCGTGGTCGGGGTCGTAGACCTCGGGGCGGGCCTTGTTCATGAAGGCGTGTTTGGCGTCGTAGCGGAAGAGCTCATAGTCGACCTCGCCCGATTGCAGGCGGGATTCGAGGCCGTTGACCACCGCGGGGGTGACCCAGTCGTCGTCGTGGGCGAAGTGGCCTTGGAAGGGGGCCTTGATGGTGGCGGGGTCGCAGGATTGGGCCGGCGGGATACCGTAAAAGCAGACCGCGGCTTGAATCGCCGGCAGGTTCGCGGCGGCCAAGACCGTCACGGCCCCGCCCATGCAGAAGCCCATGATGCCGACCTTGTCGCCGTCCTGACCGAGGAAGCGCACCGCGCCGCCGATGTCGCCGCGCACCGCGCCCTCCCAATCCAGGCCGTCCATGAGGTGCTTGGCCTCGTCGGCGTCCTGGGTCACGCGACCGCGAAAAAGATCAGGCACCAGCGCGCGAAAACCGGCCTGGGCCACCCGCTCGGCGCTGGCCTTGATCTGGTCGTTCAGCCCCCACCACTCCTGCACCACAATCACCGCAGGCCCGGAGGCCGGCCCGGTCACCCACGCAGGAACCGTTCCACCATCAGCCCGGGGATACTCAATCATCTCGCCCACGTCTCGCTCCTCATTCCAGACCGCGCGCCCGAGCACCGAGCGCCGTCGCAAGGCCGCATGAAGGCTGGCCAAGCGCGCGTAGGAGCATAGCATTTCGGCGCGCGGTTGCACAGCGGGCCTGCCCACGGCTCGGCACCCGTTGACAGGCGGCTTGAGGCTGACAAATCCTTGGGCGATGGGCGCGCGAGCTCCGCCGCGCCTCACCACTGCTCGCCAGGATGTTCTGCCAATGGCTGCATTCGAACTCATCACCGGCGTCGACGAGTACTCGCCGGGCACCGTGGGGATCTTCATCAGCAAAGACGGGGGATGGTCGCGGATAGCCATCGCACACACTCACCAGCGCGACCTCAACCCCGACGCGGAGATCCCCGACGGCTTGCGCCTTGTGAAGACCCATCTCGAATATTGGGACTGGAGCTCGGCGCGCGGAGCGTTCTTTCCGAATTCCGGCCGAGTCAGGATCGACCTCACCTGGACTGGCTCGCCGGGGACGGCGGGTGTCCGATCCCGCTCACACCAGTACGCGCGCGTCCGTACGTCCCCGGACCCGGGCGTGCGCGCGGTGACGGTCTCGCCGTTGGCGTGCATCGAGCGCTACCACCTCACGACCATCCCAACCCAGGGGCACCCGGCAGCGCTTGCGGCGACGATCCTGCGCGAGGTCAACCTGGTCGCGCCTGCGACCCCGACGCGCACGGCGGAACACTGGATCACGACGCAGCACTGGAGGTACGACAAGGACACCGGCTCCCGTTCTCAGGAGTTCGACGTGGAGCGGGTGGGCGGTCCAACCCAGTGCTTCAGTCCCGAAGCCCTGGCGCGGCTCGGCAGCGAGTTGGGGACGGTGGAGGAGGAGTCCTACTACCACCACATGCGGCGCTACTAAAGAGGCGGCGCGACGACCAGCGTGTGGCCGCCGCGCCGTTCGACACCTCTGGCCGGGTTCCGACGGCTCCGCGCGACAGACCCTGCGCGGCGCCTCGCAGCCCCGCCACCTGGCTAGGTAGCCGGCCCGCGGTTGCCGGTGGCCTCAGCCGCAGAGATGACTTGCAGGCGCACCTCCGGGTGGGCGGGCGCGACGCGGGAAGCCAGCTCGCGCGCCTCGTCCACCCAAGCCTCCGGGGCACCACCTTGGGTGTGGCGAATCAGCGCGCCGAGGGATTGGAGCCGGCCGCTCTCGTGAGGGCAGGTCCGCATCGCGTCATACACGCGCTGGGCGCCCTCGGACGTGATGCTTCCGGCGAGCTCGATGGCGAGGACCTGCGCGAGCTCACGGTGCCAGCGCCACGCCTCGCCCTTCCAACCGTCGTAGGTGCGTTCGAGCAGATCTCGGGCGGTGTCGTGGTCCCCGCAGCGCCACGCGATGGCGGCTTCGTTCAGGAGGACCAGCCCCGAGTTGCCCGGGTCGCCCACGCGCTCGGCGGCGCTGGCGAGGTCGAGATCGGGGGCCATGGGTTCGCCCCGGCGGTAGTCGACCACGCGGAGCGCCCACTCGGCGTACATCTCGTAGAAGCTGATGCGCGCGGCTCGCGAGGCCTCGAGCAGCTCTTCGGCGACCGCTCGGGCGGCGTCCAGCTCGAAGGCGTCGACCAGGGCGATCGCCGTGTTCGCCAAGGACGCGATGCGCGCGGCCTTGCCCCGGCGCAGGCCGGCGGCGCGCTGGTGGTGCTCGCCCGCCTCGGCGAAGCGCGACTGCTTGTAGCGGAGCAGACCCTCCCAGCCGGCATGGCGCCCCTGGCCCTCCTCGGACGCGCTGGCGGCCCAGGGGCGGAGCTCTTCGACGACGGCCTCGGCCTCGACGAGATCGCTGTCGATGGCCAGCCGGATGCGGATCGCGTGGCGCCACGCCTCCAGCACCTCGTCGGGCTGGGGCGGGACGGCCCGGACCAGGCACCGGGCCTCGTCGCGCCGGCCCTCCACGGTGCTCTGCCACGCCGCGATCAGCGAACGCAGGCCCTCCAGCTCGCCCTCAGGCAGCGCGGAGCGGTGGATCTCCCACATGGCCGTCTGCAGGGGGCCGGGCGTCTGGGTGGCGATGGCCGCCTGTGTCAATAGACGCAAAACCGCCAGCTCGTCTCTTCTGACACCGAACCGTCGCAGGGAGACCAGCCCGCGCTGAGCCAAGCCCATGGCGCCTTCCAGCCGCCCCTCGTCGATGAGCCACTGGCCGCGGGCGAGGACCTCTTCGGCGACCTGAGCCGCGGAGCCCGAGGCGACGACGTGCTCGAAGCGGCGCTCGACGCCGACCGGCAGCGCGCTGGCCAACCTGGCGTGGGCCGCGGCGCGCTTGTCCATGGTCCAGGCCCGGGCACCGGGGGCGGCGATGCGCGGGGCGAGGTGGCCGTCGGGCTCGCGGGCGATGGCGCCTGCGGTGGCCAGCTCGTCCAGCTCGATGGCGAGCTGCCACGCCGGCGTCCCGCAGACCTCCGCCAGCAGCGCGGGCGTCGCGTGCGGCGCGGCCAGGGTTATCCAGTCGAGCAGCTCGGCGAGGCTGGGGCCCAGCGACTCGAGGAGCTGCATGTCGGCCGCGGCGCGGGGGCGCAGGGGGCGGTGGCGGACGAGGCTGAGCGCGCCCTGGCTGACCAAGAGCCCCTCATCGCTCCAGCCGGCGGCGCCGGTGCCCACCCAGTCGTCGATCTCGGCGGCGACGGCGCGGGCGAGCCCGCCGGTGCGCTGCCACAGAAGCCGCGCGCCGTCTTCGCGGCGGTGCAGCAGGCGATCGGGGCCGGCGAAGAGCGGCCAGAGCTCCGCCTCGCTCAAGGGCGAGAGGGGCACGCTCTCCGCGGTGGGGCTCGTCAGCGCGCGGACGATCACGCCCGCGTCGCGGCAGCGCATCAGCGACGCGGCGCTCCAACGGTCGAGCCGCTCCGCGTCGTCGGCGATGATGACGGTGCCCGCCTCGAGGCAGGCGCGCACCGCGCCGTCGACCGCCTCGCGCACCGTGGCCGCGTCCGCCCCGCCCGGCGTCTGGCCGTCCAGCAGCGGCATGAGGCTCTCGAAGGGGCGCTCGCCGACGGGCAGCCAGATCGTCAGGCGGTCCCTGGCCGCCAGGAGGGTGGCGACCTCGCGCAGGCAGCGACTGCGGCCAGTTCCGGGCGCGCCGGCCAGGTCCACCGAGCGCCCGGCGAGCGCTGCGGCGCCCAGCGCGTCGACGGGCGCGCGCCCGCCCAGGCGCGGCAGGCTGTCGCGA
>CAZNZH010000269.1:0-7425 GCA_964577445.1 uncultured Myxococcales bacterium | reverse complement strand
TCCACCACATGTACTCCGCGCCCTTGCGGTCGGTCCAGATGTTCTTGCAGGCGATGGAACAGGTGTGGCAGCCGATACACTTGTCGAGGTGAAACACCATCGAGATCTGGGAACGGATGTTCATTTGAGCACCTTTGATTCTGATTCTGGGGAGAGCACGAGCAGGACCGGCATCACCAGACCACCTTGTCCATGCGCTTCACGATGACGTGGGTGTCGCGCTGGGGCGCGACGGGTCCCCAGTAGTTGAAGTGATAGGAGAACTGCCCGTAGCCGCCGGCCAAAAAGCTCGGCTTGAGGTGGATGCGGGTGAAGCTGTTGTGCCCACCTGCCCGCTTATTGCCACGCACCTGCGACTTCGGAATGCCGACGGTCCGCTCGGGCACGTGGTAGACGATGCAGACCCCCGGCGGGATCCGGGCGCTCACGCAGGCCCGTGTGCAGAAGACCCCGTGGTCGTTGTAGACCTCACACCAGTCGTTGTCCTCGATGCCCAGCTTCTCCGCGTCCTGTTCGCTCAACCACACCGGTTCGCAGCCCCGAGAGAGGGTCAGCATGCGATGATTGTCCATATAGGTTGAGTGGATGTGCCACTTCCCGTGCGGCGTCAGACAGTTGAGGATGCGGGCCTCGCCGCCCTTGATGGTCTCCTTGAGGTCGCCGTAGGCCTCGGGTTTGGGCGCGGGCTTGTAGGTCGGCAGGTTCTCGCCGTAAGCGATATACATCTCGTGGTCGAGGTAGAAGTGCTGCCGGCCGGTCAGCGTGCGCCAGGGCACGAGCTGCTCCACGTTGTACGTGTACGCACAATAGGCGCGGCCGTTGTGCATCAGGCCCGACCACACCGGCGAGTTGTTGTAGCGTCGTGGCTGGGCCTGGAGGTCTTTGTAGGTGATGTGCACGTCCTCGCTGCCCGCGCCCAGCCGGGCGAGGTCGAGGCCCGTCCGCCTGGAGGCGTCTTCGTAGGCTCGGACCGCGAGCTTTCCATTCGTGAGCGTCGACAGGTGTAGGACCGCATTGCACGCCCACTCGTCCTCCTTGAGGGAGGGGAGGGTCGTCCCGTGGCGCCGCTCCACCGGGTAGTGGTTGGAGTCGATCATCTCGTCGTAGACATCGGCGGCCGCGTAGTGGTTGCCGTGAGCGCCGAGCCCCTTTTCCCGCACCCTGCCGCCGAGCGTGATGAACCGCTCATACAGCTTCGTGTAGTCTCGATCCTGCACGGTGATCTTGTGCATGGTCTTGCCGGGGATGGCCTCGCACTCGCCGAGGAACCAGTCCTTGATGTCCTTCTGAGCGCTCTCCCCTGGCGAGTCGTGAGACAGGGCCGAGAAGATGACATCCTTCTGAGGCTCGGGCAGGTACCTCTTCGCGGCCTCGCTGGTGCTCTGAGCGATGTCGCGGAAGATGTTCCAGTCCGACTTCGACTCCCACACCGGAGGGATCGCCGCGGAGAGCGGGTGAATGAACGAGTGCATGTCGGTGGTGTTGAGGTCGGCCTTCTCGTACCAGGAGGCCGCCGGGAGCACGATGTCCGAGTACAGCGCGGAGCTGTCCATGCGGAAGTTGAGGTTGACGATGAGGTCCATCTTTCCGCGCGGGGCCTCCTCGCGCCAGCGAACCTCCGCCGTGTGGTCCTCGCTGTCCTTTCCGATCAGGTTGTTGTGGGTCCCGAGATAGTGCTTGAGGCAGTACTCGTGCCCCTTCATCGAGGCCAGGATCGCGTTGCCCCGCCAGATGTACCAGACCCGGGGGAAGTTCTCGGGCGCCTCCGGATCTGCCACGGCGTACTCAAGCTCCTTACGCTTGAGCTTCTCGAGCACGTAGGCCTCGATCTCGGCGTCGGTCCCGGCGCCATTGGCCTGCGCCTCCCTGCAGAGCTCGAGGGAGTTCTGTTTGACCTGAGGGAAGAAGGGCATCCAGCCCATGCGCACGGACTTGAAGATGGTGTCGGCCGTGTGCATCCGGGTCAGGTCGTTGTCGGGCACGGTGTTGTAGCGCGAGAACTGCCCGTCGTAGCGATACTGGCAGGTGTTGATGTAGTGCCAGATGGGAGCTTGCTGGAGCCGCGTGGCCTTCACGTGATCGGTGGCAAAGGCGATGGCGCTCCATGAATCCACCGGGGCCAGCTTCTCCTGGCCGACGTAGTGGTTGAGCCCCCCACCGCTTTTGCCCACGCACCCCGAGAGCATCAGCGCCATGGCTCCGGCGCGGTACATCAGGTTGCCGTGGTACCAGTGGTTGATACCCGCACCGATGATGATCATGCACTTGCCGTCGGAGATCATCGCGGTGTTCGCCCACTCGCGGGCGAACTGGAGCACCGTCTTGCTGTCCACGCCGGTGAACAGCTCCTGCCACGCGGGCGTGTAGGCGGCATCCGTGTCGGTGTAGTCCGCCGGATACTGGCCCTTCAGGCCCCGAGACACGCCGTACTGGGCCATGATCAGGTCGTAGACGGTGGTGACATACGCCTTGCCGTCGACGGTCTCGATCTCGATGATGGGCACACCGCGCAACGCGTGAGTGTCGAGCCCGAACTCGGTGAACGCGGTCTGCGCCACGCCCTTGGCTCGACCCAGTAGAGTGAGGACCGGGTCGTATGGCGCGTCGTCCACCGCGCTCTCGTACTTCATGTTCCAGTCGCCAGGCTTGTCGTCCCAGCGCGAGCCCGTGCTGCCCTTGGGCACGACGTAGCGGCCGGTCGCTTCGTCGATGTTGACGAACTTCCAGTCACCTTGCGAGATGTCCCTGTACTCGGCGAGCTCGTTGGCCCGCAGCAGGCGCCCGGGCTTGAAGTGGTCGCCGGACTTCTCGAGCTTCACCAAGAACGGGCTGTCCGTATAGCGCTTGACGTAATCGATGAAGTACGGCGTCGCGGTGTCGTGGTGGAACTCCTTCAGGATGACGTGGGTGACCGCCAGCCAGAAGGCGCCGTCGCTGCCGGCGTGGAGAGGGACCCACTGGTCGGCGTACTTCGCCACCTGGCTGAAGTCGGGCGCGAACACGACCGCCTTGGTGCCGTTGTGCCGCGACTCGGCGAAGAAGTGGCAGTCGGGGGTGCGGGTCATGTTGAGGCAGGCGCCCATGTCCGCGATCATCTTGGAGTTGTACCAGTCGGCACTCTCGCAGACGTCGGTCTGCTCTCCCCAGATCTCGGGGAAGGCCGGCGGGAGATCGCAGTACCAGTCGTAGAAGCTCAGATTGATGCCGCCGAAGAGCTGCAAGAAGCGCCCGCCCGCTCCGTAGCTGAGCATCGACATCGCGGGGATCGGTGAGAAACCGACCACCCGATCAGGGCCGTACTTCTTGGCGGTGTAGATGTTGGCGACCGACATGATCTCCTGGACCTCGTCCCAGGTCGTGCGTCGGAAGCCGCCCTTGCCGCGGGCCGTCTGGTAGGCGCGGCGGGCCTCGGCGTCGGCCTGAAGTGCTACCCAGGCCTTCATGGGGTCGCCGGTCTCGCGCTTCTTCGTGCGATAGGCGTCGAGCAGGGTCGCGCGGATCAGCGGGTACTTGATGCGCAGCGGGCTATACAGATACCACGAGTACGAGATGCCGCGCTGGCAGCCGCGCGGCTCGTAGGGCGGGAGCTTGTCGTCGAGCAGCGGGTAGTCGATCTGCTGGGTCTCCCAGGTCACGATCCCGTCTTTGACGTGGATCTGCCAGGAGCAGCCGCCGGTACAGTTCACCCCGTGGGTGCTGCGCACGATGCGATCGTGCTGGAACCGGTTTCGGTAGAACTCCTCCCACTGGCGGGTCTGCGGGGAGATGATGTCTTTGATCCAGCCCATGATTTGTCCTGTGGCAGACGGCGCCCCCCCTGAGGTCGGCGTCGTATCCGAACAGCGCTCAGTTGGAAGAGGTGATCTGGCGGTCGTAGATCCGTTGGTTCACTGGGCCCCTGCGGCGGCGGCGCCAGAACAGGGTGTAGAGGCCGAGCAGCACGATCACGCCGACGGCGCCACTCAGGGCGAGCTTGAGGCCGTAGTCCCGGGGCTGCTGCAGCATGTGATCCCGGTCCGCCATCTGGAGGAAGCCGATCAGCGCCGTCACCTCGGAGGGGGTCAGGGGGCGGCCCTGATAGGCGCGCTGCATCACCGGAAACGGCGGTGACCCGAGGATGGCGCGCACGCCGGGTCCACCGAGTCGGGTGAACACCGTCGTCAGCCCCTTCGCCAACACGCCACCGCCGATGACCGCGTCGTGGACGACATCGTGGCAGGAGTTGCAGGTGGGTCCGCCGTTCTCAAACCGCGCCGTGCCCTCGAACAGCGCCTGGCCGCGCGCGATGTCCGCCGGGGTCGCCTCCGGGGCGGGCTCTGCGGGTTGCGCCGTGGCCGCCCCCGAGTCGATGTACTCCATCACCGCACGGATCTCGGCCTCGGACACGGGCTGATCGGGCATCGGGGTCGGGTCGTACTCCTTAAAGAGCGCCACCGCCGTCGGGTCGCCCGAGTCCTTCATGGCCTGCGGCGAGGGGATGAAGCGGATGAGCCAGTCCATGGTCCGCCGCGTGGTGACCCCCGCGAGGTCGGGCCCCACCCGCCGGCCCCCTCCGACCGTGTGGCAGGCGACGCACCGCGCCTTGAAGATCTCTTCGCCGGTCGCCGCGCTCGCGGATGGGGGTGGAGCAGCCCAGCCCAGCCCGATCGCGGTCGCGATGACGAGGCGCTTGAGCCACCGGTCCCCTGCAATCATGTCTCGCATCGCCTGACCTCCGTCGGCCGTCGCTCGTCCGGCCGCGAGGAGGTTGTAGACGGTGCTACTTACGGAGCACTTACAAGCGCGCGATTCGGAGACTTTGGGGGCTATCGCTGCCGAGGCGGCTGCCGAGCTCTTGCATCGCAGCGCTCAGGCGCGGCCCCAACTCGGCCCTGGCCAGCTCAGCGTACTCCCGATAATGCCGGCGAGCCTCCACGAGGCGCCCGGATCGGAGCAGCGTCTCGATCAATGCGCGCTGCGGGTCTTCCAGCAGGGGATCGACCCGGGCCGCCTGCCGCCGCAGGAACACGGCGCGCTCGATCGCCCCGGTGCGCTCGGAGATCTGCGCGAGTCGAGACAGGGCGCCCAGGAACTGGTTCCGATAGGCCTCTCGCTCGGCGAGACACCAGTAAGCGTCCAGGTCGTCCTCGAAGAGATCGCCCTGGTAGAGCGCGATGGCTTGGTCCAGCAGGGCGGCCACCTCTGCGTCGCTCTTGCCTTGGGCCGCGGCGACCTGGGAGGCCCGAAGCAGGCTATTCCACGCCTGCAGATCCAGTGAACAGCCCGACCCCAGGTCGATGAGGAAGGTGTCTCCCCGGCTGAGCACGTGCTCCCACTGGCGGCCCTGTACCTCGGGCTCTACGGCGCGGCGCAAGGCGTGCATGGCGACGTGGAGGCTGCGGGCTCCCGACTCCAGATCCGCGTCTGGCCACAGGCGCTCCACCAGCGCGTCACGGGAGATGGGCCTGCCCTGGTGCAGGATCAGGATCTTCAGGACGTCGATCGCTTTCGCCCGCGCGAAGGCCCGCCGGTGGACGAGGATGCCGTCGACGTAGACCGTGAAGGGGCCGAAGCACTGGAGGTGCAGGCGCTGCGTACCGGCGGCGGTCACCGGGGGGAGCACGGCGGGGAGGTTCAGGGTGGCCGGCGCCGTCCTCTGCGCCGGGACCAGGGACTGCCCGAGGGAGAGCAGCGGTGCCAGCAGGTGCGTCGCCGACCCCGAGATGGCCTCTCGCCAGGCGACGCTCACGAGCCCGACGGCATCCGCTCCCCGCCTCAGCACGGCCTCGATGACGGTGGAGAAGCCCTGTGGGAGCGCGTGGCGGCACGGGATCGGCCAGGTGGTCCGCGGGCCAACCAGCACGATGCCGCGGCTCTTGTCGACCGTCAGCGGACAGGCGCCAATGCTCGAAGCGGCGAGCCGATGGCACACGAGGTGGTCGGCGCCGGTCGAACCGCAGCCGCACACGCCTTTGCCGTCGAGGTCGAGGGTCACTATGCTGACCTCGTCGGAGCCGCTGAAGCGGCGAATCCGCTCGGCCTGATCCCGCAGGGTCGATGCCGACTCGCCCGGTTGCTGTCCGAGGGAGCCGGCCAGCTCGGCTTGGGCGGCCACAAGCGTTGTCGCCATCACCCGAGTGGCGGCCCATAACAGACGGGCGCTTGACTCCAAGGGGGCGTCCGGCCGCTTCCACGCCAGGTGGAGAGTGCCGAAGAGCCGGTCCGCCCTCATCAGCGGCACCGCGACGAACGCACAGTAGCCCAGCGCCTGAACCTGCGTGCGCAGATAGCGAGGATCCAGCAGCAGGTCGCGGGTGGACAGAGCGCCGCGAGTCGTGGCGACGATGCCAGGATAACCGCACCCGAGCGGGAAGCGGTCCAGGCTGCAGAAGGCGTCGGCGTCAGGCCCGGAGCAGCCCGCGAGGAGCAGCTCGCCCGCGGCTTCGTCGAAGAGGAAGAGCTCGGAGGCGTCGGCCCGCGCTCCGGTCCGTAGCGCGTCCAAGGCGTAGTCCAGCCATGTGAGGAATACGCCGCCGCCACTCTGCGAGGCGATCCGCCCGACCACGGCGAAGTCGGCATCGGAGAGCGGCTCCGCTGGCTCCGCGGTGCTTGTCCTTGTACCGGCGGGATTCATCGAGTCCGCTAGACCACACTTCGCGGCCAGACACAAGTGCCCGACCGGCGCGTGACTCCACGATTTATTGGCGCATTCGCCCGCAGCGACGCGCTCGGCGCTCGGCCCCGGCGGTGGATTCAGGGGCGAGAGCACCCGCCTTGACGGGCGCTGGGGTTAGCGCTTCGATGTGGGCATCGACGGCCTCGAGAGTCGTGCGCCGCAGCGCGGGAGTTCGCGCCAGCAGCGGGGCCGACGGACGCAGGAGATGCCCCATGAAATCCGCCATCGGTCTCAGGGTCAGGGTGGGCTGCGCGCTCGCCTTGGCGCTGTCATTTCAGCTCGCACCGGGCGCGGCCCTCGCCGACGAACCCTCGAACGCCGAAGCGGAGTACGACGACGAGGCGCCGGACGAGGACTTCGTTTGGGAAGACGGCGACGAGCTCGAGGACGGCACGATCACGGACGGCTTCTACCGGCCGCGCGTGTTGGCCGGCGCCACATGGGTGCCGGGCCACTACGAGGGCGGGGTCTGGGTCGCGCCTGACTGGCGGCCGAACGCGCCCCAAAAGCGCGGGCACGTCTGGGTGCCCGGGCATCGGGGACGCGACGGGTATTGGGTCGCGGGCCACTGGCGGCCGGTCGCGCGCGCGGGGTTCGCTTGGGTGCCGGGCCGGCTGGTGGGCGGGGTTTGGGTCGATGGAGACTGGGTGCCCGTGACGCCGCGCGCCGGCGAGGTCTGGGTACGCGGCCACTGGAGCCCGACCGGCGCGTGGATCGACGGGTTCTGGCGTCCCGCTTCCCGGCGCGACGCCTCGTGGGTCGACGGACAC
>CAZNZH010000268.1:235-7430 GCA_964577445.1 uncultured Myxococcales bacterium | reverse complement strand
CTGCCCATCACGGTCCGCGCCTTCGACTCGGGGCCCCACGCGAGCGTCCCGCCGGGGGACTGGCTGCTCCTGCGGGTGCGCGACACCGGGCACGGGATGGACGCCCACACCCTCGACCACGTCTTCGACCCCTTCTTCACGACCAAGGAGGTGGGCAAGGGCACCGGGCTCGGCCTCGCGACGGTGCACGGCATCATCGCTCAGAGCGGCGGCCACATCCTGTGCAGCAGCGCGCCAGGGCGGGGCGCTGAGTTCCGCATCTATCTCCCGCAGGCGGGTGGGCCGCTGAGGCTCATCACGGGCAGGATGGAGCGCGACACCTCGGCGGCGAACACCGGGCTGGTCCTGCTGACCGAGGACGACGACGAGGTGCGGCGCGCCACCAAGCTCATCTTGGAGCGCGCGGGCTTCGAGGTCATCGAGGCGCGGGCGGGCGACGAAGCCCTCGCGCGCTTCAATGAGCACGGGCGCGGCGTGCGGTTGCTGGTCACCGACGTGGTCATGCCCGGGATGAGCGGCGCCGCCCTGGCCCGGGCGCTCGCCGAGCGGTCGCCCGACCTCCGCGTGCTGTACCTCTCCGGTTACCCCGGCGAGGTCCTGGGCCAACACGGCCTGCAGGAGCGCGATCGCAGCTTCTTGGCCAAGCCCTTCACCTCCGAGCAGCTCGTCGACGCGGTCCGCGGCGTGCTCCACGGCTGACCCGGCGCCTTGACACGCCTGGGTTTCCGGCGGCAGGTTGGCGCGATGCGACCCGGGCTGCCATGGCTGTTGGCGTTGATCGCGGCCACGGCGATGCCTTGGGAGGCCGCCGCGAGCCCCGTGCTCGGCGTCGACGCGGCGCCCGCGGTCCGGCGCTGGGTCAGCGCCCTCCATGGGCTGCGCACGGGCCCGGTGCGCATCGACCGCGACCGCATCGAGGTCCCCCTCGGTGACGGCGGCTGCACCTTGCTGCTGGTGCATCCGAGCGCGGCCGGCTCCTGCCCGGACGGGCGCCTCGCCGGCGGCGCCCTGGCGTGCGTGACCGGCGAGGGCTGCCCCGGGCCCGCCGCGGTCACGGCGGCGCTGGCCGCGGCGGGCCCGCTGGATCTCCCCTGGCGCGATCCGGCCGCGAACGAGGCCAGCGAAGATCGCGCGAGGCTCTTGGCCGATCTCGACGTGCTGCGCCAGCACCTCGAAGTCGGCGAGCGTACGGAGGCCCACGCGCTGCTCACGGCGATGCTCGGGCGCCCCACGACCCGCGCCCGGGAGTGGGCGACGCTGATGCCCCTCACCCTCGCCACCGGCGGGCGCGCCGAGGCCTTTCGGATGACCGAGGGCCCGGCAAGGCACGAGCTGGACCCCCACAGCCTGGCGCTGCTGCGCGTGCTCTTGCTGCGAGGCCCCGACCTCGCCGCCGCGGTGGCGCCGGCGCTGCTCGACGGGCGCAACGCGTGCAGCTTGGTGACCATGGCGGTGGCGCTCCAGTGGATCGGCCGCTACGAGCCGGCGGGCCGCATCGCCCTGGCCGCCCGCCGCGCCGACCCCGCCTGCTTTGAGGCCTACCGCGTCGAGAGCGAGTCCTGGTCCATCCTCGGCAACGGCCCGCTTCAGCGCGAGGTCGCGGAGGCGGCGCTCGCCCGCTTTCCCAGCCACGAGCGGCTCGCGGAGATCGAGGAGCCCTTCCTGATCGCCCACGGCGAGGGCGACAAGGTCCTCCATCGCCTGGAGGCCCGGCTGCGCGGGGGCGACCGTTCGCCGGGCCTGCTCAAGCGCCTGCTCAGCTTCTACATCGCCGTCGAGGGCCGCCCGGCTCGGCTCCGCGGCCTGGTCGCGCGCGCGGCGAGCTCGCCGGAGGATCGCATGGCGGCCTTCTTCGCCGGCGTGCTGCTGCACTACGAGCGCGACTACGCGAGCTCTCAGCGCTATCTGCTGCCGCTGGTGGCGATCTTCCCGAAGGAACCGCGGCTCTACATCTACCTCGCGATGAACGCCTTCAACCTGGGCGACCGCAAAGCCGCCCAGGACTACATCGCCGTCGCCGAGACCCTCGATCTCCGAGACCCCGACGTCCCGTACTGCACCGCTGAGATCTACCGCGACAGCGACCGCGGGCGAGCGCTGCGCGCCATGGACGCCTACCTGACCATGACCTCGGTGACCTCCGACCCGCACTCGACCAAAGCGCGCCGCGTCCGAGCCATGCGCGCCGCCATCGCCCGCTGCGAGGCCGACGACACCCCCCCGCCTTGCCCCGGCCCCTGGGAGCACACCTTCGACTCGGTGCACCTTGGCCGCGCGCCCATGCTCGTCCCCTGACCTGCCCAGCGGATCGCACGAGCGCAGCGATTTCCCGGCGTTGATTCGATCTTGTCGCCGCGATTCCGATAGACTGCGCGGACGTCTGACCAGCCACTCGCGCTGCCGTCCGGCTCGAAAGGGGGAACCTGTGGTCATTTCGCGCCAGCGCTCTCGCGTCGCCCTGCGGTTCGTCCGGCTCCTGTTGCTCACCGTGGCCGCCGTCGCCCCGTCGCTGCCGGCCTCCGCGATCAACCTCGTCAACGAGCGGGACATGATCGTCGTCGACCAGGGCGCCAAGTCCCTGGTCCTGGTCAAGCGGACCAGCGGCGATCGCGCGACCTTCTCGAAGGCCGACGCGTCGGGCAAGTTCGGCAGCGGCCCGGCCTTTCAGACGCCCACCGGGCTCATCTTTTCCGCCGATGGCGCCACGATCTACGTGGCCGACGCGGGCCTCAACGCCATCGTCACCGTCGACCGCCTCACCGGGGATCGGACGATCTTCAGCGCGGCGGGGGTCGCGGCCGCCGGCCCGCCCCTGAGCGGACCCTGGGACCTCACCATCGACAACAACGGCACCGCGCTGTTCGTGACCTGCCCGGGCGACGCGTCCGTGATGCGCGTCGACCTCGCCACCGGCGACCGAACCGTCTTCGCGAGCGCGGCGGTCGGCTCGGGGACGGTCATGCTCAACCCGCGGGGCGTCGCCGTCCTCTCCACCGGCGTCATCGTCGTGGCCGACCCCTCCCTGGTCACCATCTTCGCGCTCTCCCCCGACGGCGCCCGCTCCGTGCTGAGCGACAACAGCTCGCCCCCGACCTCATCGTACTATACCGAGCCCTACGGCCTCGAGCCGCGCCCGAACGGCAACCTCTGGGTGATGGACATCGGCTCCGCCAAGCTGTTCGAGGTCTACCCGCCGACCGGCCAGCGCTACCTCACCTCGGGCGGCAACATCGGGTTCGGCGCCAACTTCAACGACGCCAAGGCCATGGCGTTCTCCCCGGCCAGCAGCCCCCAGGTCATGGCCGTCGCGAACGCCGGGTGCAACTGCGTGCTCACCGCGCGGATCTCCGGCGGTCAGCGGGATCTCGTCTCCGGCACGATCGCCTCCACGACCATGGGCACGGGGGACGCCTTCACCGCGCTCGGCGGCGGCATCGCCGTGGCGCCGGTGGGCCCCACCATCGACTTCGATTTCGGAGACCTGCCGGCGACCTACGGCACCCGGCTCAATGAGGACGGCGCACGCCACGTCATCGACGGGCTCTTCTTGGGCGAAGGCGTGACCGCCGAGCTCGACGGCACCATCAGCGCGCTGTCGGACGCCGACGTCGATGACGGCGTCACCTTCCCGGCGGCGATCAGGCCGTTGCTCAGCGAGACGGTGGTCATCGTCTCGTCGGGCGTGGGCGCCATCGACGCGTGGATCGACTTCGACAGCGACGGGACCTTCGACGACCCGCGCGACCGCATTTTCACCGCCGAGCCGGTCGTGGCCGGGAGCAACTCCCTGACCTTCACGGCGCCCGGGCCGCTCGCCGCGGGCCCGCGCTACGCTCGGGTTCGGCTGAGCGCCACGGGCGTCGCCGGCCCAACGGGGGCCGAGTACGGAGGTGAGGTCAGCGATTACGTCGTCGAGATCGCTCCGCCCACGCTGGATCTCACCATCGGCTTGACCGCGACCGGCGCGTCGGTGGCTCCGGGCGGCACCATCCAGCACACGATCAAGTGGTCCAACGCGGGCAACGCCACGACCTCCTCGAGCACCGTGCACGTCGACATCCCCGCCGTGGCCACCGTGGACGCCGCGGCTACCGCGCCTGGGTTCATCTGCCAGCCGGCCCTGGGCGGCGGCGGCGGCCTCTTCTGCGACCTGAGCGCGGGGGTCCTCGCGCCGGGAGCGCACGGCTCGGCCGTCCTGGCGCTCAAGCTGGCGGCCACGATCCCGGCCGGCGTCCACGACCTGATCATCCCCGCCACCGTCGCCGGCAAGTCGGGCACCCTCGTCGAGGCCACGCCCGCGAACAACACCCTGGACATCACCACCCCGATCGACGCGACGCCCGACCTGCGGGTGACCCTGAGCGACGGCGACGTCACCGCGAAGCCTGGCCAGACGATCACCTACACGATGACCGTCTTTCAGGAGGGAGATCAGGCGGCCACCGGCGTGACGCTGCTGGCGCTGGTGCCTGCGTCGACCGTGTATGTGGAGTCCGGGAGCTCGGCCGGCTGGAGCTGCACCGACGGGGACGGCGCCGGGATGGCCTGCCTGCTGGACGTGGGGCCGATGGCGGTGGCCAGCCAGCAGACCCGCACGTTCAAAGTGAAGGTCCTGCCCGGCGTCCCCGCGGGCCTGACGTCGACGAGCATGCAGGTCAGCACCGCCGACGACGCAGGAAACGGCCCCGACCCGACGCCGCTCAACAACACCGCGGTCGAGGCCACGCCGGTGAGCGCTGCGCCGGATCTCTTCATCAGCGCCCTCGACGGCGGCGCGCCGGTCAAAGCGGGGCAGGCGCTCGGCTACGCGATCGAGTACTGGAATTTCGGCGACCAGGGCGCGACCGGCGTGAGCATCGCCGTGCAGGTCCCGAAGCACACCACCGTGAACCTCGGAGCGAGCACGCCCGGGTTCGTCTGCGGGCCGGACGGGGGCGGCGTCACCTGCACCTACGCGGTCGGGATGGTCGACGCGGACAGCGGCAGCGCGCTGACCCTGACCGTCGACTTCGCGCCGACCTTACCCGCCGGGGTCGGCAGCACCACCCTGGTCGCCACCATCGAGGACGACGGCGCCAACGGCCCAGACACCGAGCCAGAAGATAACAGCGCGGAATTACTTACATATATTGTTGCCGCGCCCGATCTCGTCATCGGGCTGGACGCCGGCGGGGCCAGCGTGGTCCCCGGGGCGCCGTTCACGACCACCGTGAGCTGGCGAAACGACGGCACCCAGAACGCCACCGGCGTGGCGTTGACGGCCGTGCTCCCCGCCGGCAGCACATTTCAGGCCGGCGCGAGCAGCCCCTCGTGGGGTTGTGCCGGTAACCTGTGCGGCATCACCGTGGGCGCGTTGCCGGCCGGCGCGTCTCAGTCCGCCGATCTCGTCATCACCCTGCCGGCGAAGGTCGGCGCCGGAGTCGACTCGGTGAAGATCTCGGCGGCGATCATCGACGATGGGCAAAACGGCGCGGACGAGGGTCCGGGCGACGAAGAGGCGGAGCTGATAAGCCTCGTCGACGCGGCGCCGGACCTCGTGCTGGCGCTGCCCGCGGGCCAGGCGGCCGTGCCGGGCGACGTGGTGGCGTGGACCTTCACTTGGCTGAACGCCGGCAACCAGACCGCCGCCGCGTCGAAGATCGAGGCGGTGCTGCCCGTCGCCTCCAGCTTCGACGCCGCTGCCAGCACCCCGGGCTGGAGCTGCGCTGGCGCTACGCCCGGCAGCGTCTGCACCTTCACCCTCGGGTCGGTGGATGCGGGCGCGACCGGCACCCATGTCTTCGCCATCAAGCTGAATGCCAGCGTGCCCGCGGGCGTGGACAGCCTCACGGTGGCGGTCAGCTTCAGCGATGACGGCGCCAACGGGCCCGACCCGAACCCGTCCGACAACAGCGGCCCGCTCGACGTCGTCCTCCTGGCGCTGCCCGACCTGGCCGTCACCATCGAGGACGGCGGGCTGTCGATCCACCCCGGGGAGTCCTTCGCCTGGGCCATCCAGGTGAGCAACCACGGGACCCGTGACGCCACCGGGGTCGAGCTGACCCTGAGCGTGCCGCCGGGCGCGACCTTCGACAGCGCCACGAGCGACGCCGCCCTCGATTGCGGGCCCGGCACGGCCGGCGCCGCCTGCACGGCGACCTTCGCGAGCGTCACCGTGGGCTCGCCGAAGCAGTTGTTCTTCAGCCTGGCCTATCCGGCGGCCATCCCCGCCGGCCTCGAGTCAGCCGAGCTGGTGGTGACGGTGGCCGACGACCTCTCCAACGGGGTCGAGCCGTCGCTGGTCGACAACATCAAGCTGATCACGACCCCCGTCGACGCGGCGCCCGACCTCTTCGTGACCATCGACGACGGCGCCGCGATCGCCGAAGCCGGCAGCGCGCTGGAGTACGTCGTCAGCTACGGCAACCAGGGAGACCAGGACAGCGCGAGCTGGGCGGTCAGGGTGGTCGTGCCGGCCCACGCGGTCTTCGTGCCGGGCGCCAGCGCGGCCTTTGCCTGCGTGCCCGACAACGGGCCGGGCGCGATCTGCACCTTGGGCGGCGCGCTGCTCGGCGCGGGCGTGTCCGATGACGTCGCCTTCGTGGTCGACCTGGACGACCCGCTCTCGGCCGGGGCTATCGGCCTGACCATCAGCGCGAGCATCGAGGATGACGGCGCGGGCGGCATCGACCCCACCTTGGAAGACAGGACCAGCGCGGACTCGACGCCCATCGACACCCACCCCACGGTCTCGGTCGCCAGCGGCTCAGCGCCCGAGGGTGGCGGGCCGGCGACGCTGGCGCTGACGCTCTCGCGGGTGACGGGGTTGCCGGTGGTGGTCCCGTGGCAGACCAACACCGACGGGACGGCGACGGTGGGGGTGGACTTCTCGGCCGGCAACAGCAGCGCCACCTTCGCGCCGGGCGTGGGCAGCGTGGACATCGCGGTGGTCATCATCGACGACGCCCTGCACGAGGGCGACGAGACGGTCGGGGTGACGCTGGGGACGCCGACCGGGGCCACCCTGGGGACCGCCGCGGGGGTGCTGACCATCGTGGACGACGACCTCGCGCCCAACATCCGCATCGCCGACGCGCAGGCCTTCGAGGAGGAAGGAGCGTTGGTGTTCGACGTGACCCTGGACGCGCCGAGCGGGCTGGCGGTCAGCGTCGACTGGAAGACGGTCGACGGGACCGCCACGGCCGGGCCGGACTAC
>CAZNZH010000268.1:0-225 GCA_964577445.1 uncultured Myxococcales bacterium | reverse complement strand
TGGGGGGTGGGTGTGTTTGTCTAGTTTTTGCGGGTCGTGGTGACCCCCACGGCCGGGCCGGACTACGAGGCGGGCGCGGGCACCCTACAGATCGCGGCTGGCGCGACCCTGGGCCAGATCTCGGTGACCGTCATCGACGACAGCGCCGACGAGGAGGACGAGACGCTGACGATCGAGCTGAGCAACGCGACGAACGTGAGCGCGACCCTCGACGGCGAGGCGGTC
>CAZNZH010000267.1:0-7435 GCA_964577445.1 uncultured Myxococcales bacterium | reverse complement strand
GTACGCGGTAGCCGCCGAGGGGTGAACCTCACCCCTCGGCGACGGGGAGTCGCGGTACGCGCACACCTTGTCGCCGAGGGCGAGGGCTCGCGCGCGGTGGTTAAAAGCTGGGTTCTTTTCTCCGCGAGCGAGACCTTCATTGTCCACTGGCTCGGTCTTGACACCGGGCCCTCGGGGTTTCACCTTGCCACGCGCAACCACTGGTGGAGACGCGACGCGGCTCTTTCGGAGCGTCCAGGTTCCGCTCTGGATGCGCCATCGGTGCCGTCCCCGAGGATACGATGCCCCTCTCCCGCGCTGAGCAGATGTCACGCATCCGGGGCGCCCACACCCAGCCCGAGCGCGTCCTCCGGTCAGCTCTGTGGCGCGCAGGTCTTCGTTTCCGGCTCCATGGGTCGACCCCCATGGGCAGGCCCGACCTCATCTTCCCGCGGCAAAAAGTCGCCGTCTTCATCGACGGCTGCTTCTGGCACGGCTGCCCGGCCCACTATGTGAGGCCGCGCTCCAGGGAAGCGTTCTGGGCCGCCAAGCTCGCCGAGAACGTCGCGCGCGACCGGCGACAGACAAGGGCGCTTGATGATGAAGGCTGGCACGTGGTCCGCGTGTGGGAGCACGAGGTCTTTGAGGACCTGGTGGCCGCGGTTGAGGCTGTCGAGGCAGCCGTCCGCGGCGAGCCGTCGCCAACCCCCTCCTGGCGAGTCATCCGCGTCGAAGTGGTCGATGCGGACGCTGACGTCGAGCGACGGCACCTTCTGGACCTCCGAGATGACGCGGCAACCGATATCCGGGACGGAAGGCGCATCACCGCGAAGTACCGCCGGACCACACGGTGAACAGTTCGCCCCCCATGCCGCCTCGCGTGCGTCCACGGACTCCTGTACAGGCCGATCAACCCGCGCTAGGCTCGCGCACCCTCATGAAGCTGCCCTCCCCCTCCCCCACCTCAGCCTGCGCCTCGCTGTCCCGCGCGCAGGGGGGCGCGCCGCTGCGGATCATCGACTTGTTCGCCGGCTGTGGCGGTGTGTCTCTCGGCTTCCAACTGGCAGGGTTCTCGATTGTGGCGGGGCTCGAGCGGGACGCGCTCCGGGCCCGGACGCACGCGACGAACTTTCACCCCGAGGCCCTGACCCTCCACGCTCGCGCGCGCGATGTCACGAGCGCGAATCCGCTCGCGTTCCTCGAAGAGATCGGGGTGAAGGCGGCCAGCGACATCGACATCGTGGTCGGCGGTCCTCCGTGTCAGGCCTATGCCCGCGTCGGTCGCGCCAAGCTCCGCGAGATCGCCCGTCACCCCGAAGCGTACCTGCACGACGAGCGAGGCCGGCTCTACGCCGCCTGGGTGGCCTGGATCAGGGCCCTCAACCCGCTGGCCGTGGTCATGGAAAACGTCCCGGACATCCTGAACTACGGCGGTGTGAATGTCGGTGAAGTCATCGCCGACGACCTCGAAGCGCTTGGGTACGAGGTGCGCTACACGCTCTTGAACGCGGCCCACTACGGCGTCCCGCAGACCAGAGAACGCTTCTTCCTCATCGGCGTTCATCGCAGCGCCGGCGTCGTCCCATCCTTCCCAGCGGCCACTCATCGCTTCGATCTCCCGGTCGGCTACCGGGGCACTCGCGCGCACGCGGCCCGTTGGGAACAGATGCAGATCGGTTTTCGGCCGCGCCATGCAGTGCTCCTTTCGGCCCCAGGAGCGCAGCTTCCCGATGCCGTCTCCTGCGAGGAAGCCCTGGGGGACCTGCCGGTCATTGCCGAACAGGACAAGCTCGCCCAGAAGCGAGGCGCGCGGGATCTCAAGGCGCGGCAAGCGTACTCAAGCGAGCCCACCAACGCCTACCAGCGGCAGATGCGCGAATGGACGGGCTTCGAGAGCGAGGACGGCGCGTCGGCCCACGTCATCCGCGCCCTTCCGCGCGACTATGAGACCTTTCGGCGGATGAAACCGGGCGACGACTACCCCGCGGCGCTCGCGGTCGCGAGAGCGATCTTCGCCGAGCGCGTCGCGTCCGCGCCGGAGCCCCCCTCCGAGGGCTCGCCCGAGTGGGCGCGCCTCGCCCGCGACATCAGACATGCTCGTGTGGGCTCGCTCCACGCGCCGCTTTGCGCCATCCGACCTCGCGCGCTTGGAGTCGTGGGAGTGCGGCGCCCCACGTGGTCGCGGCGCCCTTCGATCATCAACCTGACCGGTCACCGCCATACATAGATGACTCTCAAGTCAGGTACATCGGCATCTTGCAATCACCGCCGATCTCGGGCTGCCGAAATCCTCGGAACGCTGAGGGCAGACCTGCGGTTTCGGAAGTCCAATCTCAACGTCGCTTGCGGCCGCCCGATGCACCCCAATTGAGAGTCAATCGTTTAGCGGCCCTCGTCCGCCAACCAGCCAGGAACCAACATTCCTGGCTGGCCCTCAAGCCCCAGCGCGCTCTGGACCGAATGCGGCATCGGCGCGGGCAGCGTGAACCAAACGTTGATCGGTTCAGAGCCCTCGTGCCGCGCGGGCGTCACCGTGCCGCAATAGACCGCACCGCGGTGCGAACGCTCTTGGACGAACAGGTGCACGCGCGCTGCACCCGGCGTCACGATGCGGCGCCCGGGTTCAGAAGCCGGCGTATTCTTGTTCTGACTCTGCCAATGAAACGTCGAGGCGCTGATGAATGCGTTGTTGTAGTGGAACTGCGCTGCCGCGCCTGATGTGTCGAGTTTCGTGATGATGCAGATGTGGTCGCGAAACTCGGCCTCGGGGAAGGTGATGACGCCCATGTTGTGGCGCGTCGGGTCGAACTGGCGGCCAAAGTGATTGAGGATCTCGGGACGTGCGTAGCGGGTCCAGAGCACGAGGTCATTTGGCGTTCGTATGACGCCGCCGCGTCGGGTCCGGTAGTCGCGCTCAAGCTGGTACTGGATGCGCTGCTCGACTTCCCAGAGCAGGCGCTCGCCGCCGACAACCGAGAAAATTTCAGGGTCGAGACCTTGCCCCTCCCACAGCGTTCCGAGCTTCTTGGCCAAGGTGCGCACGCCGCTTTGCAGCGTCTCGTCCCCCGATTCGACCCGCCACCTCGGGAAACGCTCAAAGAAGCTGGCATATCCAGCAGTGAGGTCAGACGGCTCGCGAACGGCAGCCCAAAGCGCCGCGTAGGCGTAGACCCGTTGGGCCTTCCAATCGGCCTCGCACCGCTTCAAGAACTGCCGGAGCGGATGCGCCTCGTCGAGCTCTCGCTCCCACTCCGCGGCGTCGTCCATCGCGATTCGGCAGGCAATCCAATCGCCGAACACCGTGCGAATGTCGCCCGGGCCGGCGTCGAGGGCCGCGCCCACGAAATCGACCGGATAGGGCGGTCTCTCGTTCTCCCGGCGCATTGTTTCGTAGACCTCCACGCACCGCGCGCGCCGTGTCTTCCCGAACGCTGATACTTTCGCGAGAATCGCCTTCGTCACATCGGTGAGTACGATTTCGCACCCAGGTGGTGGGGTTATTTCCACCGTCAGGCCTCCCACGGTGCTCGGTCCCGGCAGCGCGTCGGGGTCGTTCAGCGCGGTCAGACTCAGCCACGCCTTGCGGTGGTGGCCCACGAGGTCGACGACGGTCAGCACTTCGCAGTCGGGATGCAGGCGCAAGCCTCGCCCGAGCTGCTGAATGAAGATGGTGGCCGACTCGGTGGGGCGAAGGAACAGAATGCTGTTGATAGCCGGGATATCGACGCCTTCGTTGAGTACGTCGGCAACGAACAGCCACTGAAGCGGGTGGTCGGGGTCGGCGAAGTCGGCGTAAATCGCCTCGCGTTGGACCACCGGCGTCTCGCCCGTCACGCAACGCGCGACCTGGCCTCGCTTGGTGAACGCCTCCGCCATAAACCGCGCATGCCGCCGACCGGCGCAAAATCCCACGGTCGCCCGCGCCACCCCGTCGAACCCCTTCTCCAAGGCATGGGTGAGCGCGAGGTCGGCGCGCTCCTCGACCAGCAGCGCCAACTCCACGAGCGCAGCGTCAAACGAGCCGCTCCGCCAGGGAATCGCGGTGTAATCGACGGTCTGGTCCGCCACCGCGAAGTAGTGAAAGGGCAGCAGCCATTGCCGCCGAATGGCTTCTGGCAGGCGGACCTCGTAGGCGACATTGGAGTCACAGAGACGCAGCACATCGTGGCCGTCTTGGCGTTCGGGCGTCGCGGTCAGGCCTAAGACGAACGCGTCGCCCGCGGCACGCACCAGCGCTTGGTAGCTCGGCGCGGCCGCGTGGTGGAACTCGTCGATGACGATGTAGTCCCAGCGTCGCGCGGTGATCTCTGGCCGTCGGGATATTGACTGGATGCTGCCGAACACGAAGTCGGTCGTCCGCAGCGACGAGCCCCCGTCCAAGAGCGACGTCGACCGCTCGGGCAGTACCCTCGCAAACGTGCGTTCGGCTTGGCGCAGGTGTTCAAGCCGGTGCGACACAAAGAGCACGTTTCGCGCTTGGGCCCGTGCGGCATCGAAGGCCGCGAGGAAGGTCTTCCCCGTCCCCGGCGCCGCGATGACGGCCGCTCGCCGCTCGCCACACTCTCGCAAGGCCGCGAGTCGTTGCAATGCCTCGCGCTGCACCTCGTTCGGCACCGGGTCGCTCGGCCGCGAAACGGTGTCATAGGTAGTCCCTCGGACCTCGATGCCGCTGAACGGTGGCGGAGGCGGCGGGCCCTTCGCGGCCTCGAACGCCGCCACCCGGGCTGCGTAGGACTCGATGAACTCCTCGTCCGGCACCCGCGCCGCCGGATGCGTCCAGGCCGCGCGAAACTCGCGTTCAAGGGCGGCCAGCTCCGTCGCCCCGCAGACGCGAGTGTTGAGCTCGAAGTTCGTCGTCAGCCCACCTTTGGTGAGGTTCGACGACCCAACCCAGCACTCCGAGAGCGACGGAGCGCCGCCCGTCGAGTCAGCGCCAAACATGAAGACCTTGGCGTGGAAGCCAGGCGTCGTCGCGTCGAAGATTCGCACGCGCTGCGGCGAGAGCTTCTGCATGAGCATGCGGATCACGTCGGCCTGGGTGACGCAGAGGTAAGTTGACGTCAGAAACCGAATCGTCCCGCCGCGCGCGATGAACGCGTCCAGCTCCTCCCACAGAAGCGACACGCCGGAAAACCGAGCAAACGACACCGCGACGTCCACGCGACGCGCGGTTCGCAGCCCATGCCGGAGCACGTCCAGCATGCGCACGCTGCCCGGTTGGTTTGTGGCGGTGCTTTCCAGGCCCTTCATCGCGCCAGGCTCTCAGGTGCGAGCGTGGCCTGCAAGTCGCGGCGCGCGGCACGTGAACTGCCCCGATGGCCTGAGCCCACGGCAGTGCAGCACCGCGTCGCCGAACAGGTCAACGACGAGCTCATGGATATCCAGCGCCGGCTCCGGTACGGCGATGGCGACTCGAGGGTCACGATCCGTTCGGCGCTGCGCACCCTGTGGGACGAGGACTTCCAGCCGACCCATGCCGCCATCCGCCAGAGGGGACTCGACTACATCGCCCACCGCGAGAGCGGCCTGAACGTGATCGGCATCGGGGGCGACAAGCTCTCGCGCGGGCTCACGCTGGAAGGTCTCTCAGTGAGTTATTTCCTGCGTGCGTCGCGCATGTACGACACGCTCATGCAGATGGGGCGATGGTTCGGATACAGGCCGCGCTTTCTCGATCTCTGCCGCTTGTACACCACGGCGGAGATTGTCGACTGGTTCAGTCATATCGCGGCAGCCAGCGAAGAGCTGCGGGAGGACTTCAATCGGATGGCGACGAGCGGGGGCACGCCGCGGGATGTCGGGCATCGCGTCCAATCCCATCCGCTGATGCTGGTCACGTCGGCCGTGAAGATGCGAAGCGGAACGGCCATCGATGTCACATTCGCCGGCGACATCAACGAGACGATCAACTTCTGGCGTACCCGCCCCCGCCTTGAGCAGAACCTCGCCGCAGCGCGCGCCCTCATCGAGGGCGCCGAGAGCCGAGGCGCCCTGCCCACACCACCTCCCCATCGCAAGCGGCCGGCAGGCTCCGAGCAGGATACGGGACCCTGGGTCTGGAACGGCGTCTCCGCCGACCTCATCGTGGCGTTCCTCGAGTCGTACCGGGAGCACGACGCTTCAAAGAAGGTGAAGACACGCCTGCTCGCGGACTACATCGAGGCGGAGCGCGCCCGGGGTCGGCTCACCCACTGGACCGTGTTCCTCGCGTCTGGAGACGTCGACATTCCTGCCGACTTCGGCAGCGCGCGGGTCAGGCTCATCAAACGTGCGTGGCATGCGAGCGCGGAGGAGCAGGTGACGCTGCGTCAGTCGAACCACTTCCGCATCCGGCGGCTGCTGAGCCCTACCGATGAAGCGGTCGACCTGTCCGAGGAAAAGTGGGCGGCTGCCATGGCGGCCACGCTGGACGAGTGGGACAAGGAGCCCGGCAATCGCGCAGTGCCGTCGCGGCCAGCAGGGCCGCAGATCCGCAAGGAGCGCGATCCCAGCCGGGGTCTCCTCATGCTCTACCCGATCGATCCCGGCCCTGACGAGGAGGCGAAGGTAGAGCCCGACGCGCGCGACATCCCGATCATCGGCTTCGGCTTCAGCTTCCCGCAGGTGAGCGCCGCCCACGCCACCAAGGTGCGGTACGTAGTCAACAACGTCTACTGGCAGCAAGAGTTGAATCTTCTGGACGAGCCCGACGGAGACGCCTCGTGAGCTCCCTGGCCGACACCTGGGAACGGCTGTCCACCAGCGGCGAGACGAGCGACGCGCTCGTGCGTTTGCGCCTCTCCGACGTGCCCGCCTGCGCCACGTATGCCGCCAGGCAGGTGTCTGATGGGCTCGAGGCGCTGGTGCTGGACATCGTGACGGCCGCCATTCCTGCGCAGGCAGCGTTTCCAGACGCCCGCGGACTGAGGATCGAGATCCGTGTTCTCGAACCCGGACGTGCGGGGCGTACCCGCATCATCCTCACGCCGTCCGAGCAGCGCTATCGCGATGTCTTCCGCGCGCTCGCCGAGGACGTCGTGACCCAGGTACAGCAGGCGACGAACGAGGCGCTCGCGGTCGAAGCGCTCGTCGCGCGGCTCTCGAGATGGCAGGCCTTCCTCCGCAGGCACGGGGCCGGCTCGTTGAGTCTTGAGAGCCGGCGCGGCCTGTTCGGCGAACTCCACCTCCTTCGCCATCATCTCATCCGCCGATGCGACGCCGTCGCGGCCGTGGAATCCTGGAAGGGGACCAGCGGCGCGAGCCACGACTTCCAATTCGGAGGCGGGAGCGTCGAGGTCAAGTCGACGAGCTCGCGCACGCCGCATGCGTTCCATGTGGCGAACATCAAGCAGCTCGACGCGCCGGGGCAGGGCCCGCTGCTCGTGTATTTCGTCGTGCTCGAAGAGTCGGAGGCCGGCGACGTTGCGCTCACCGAGCTTATTGACTCGCTGCGCACGGAGATTGGCGAGCCGGCCAT
>CAZNZH010000266.1:0-7440 GCA_964577445.1 uncultured Myxococcales bacterium | reverse complement strand
GGGGCAGAGCCTGATCTTGCGTGCGACCTCGCGCGGCAAGGCGGCGCGGGTGCCCGCTTTCGCGGCGGCGGTGTTGGCGGCTTGCGGCGAGCCCCGGTCGGAAGACGAGGTGGCCGCGGAGCTCGGCGACGGGGGCCGCCAGATCTTCGCTGGGCTGGTGCGCGCTGGGTTGCTGCTGTCGCCCGACGAGGCCGCCGACACCCCGCTCTTCTTCGAGAACTTCAGCGCCGTCGACGTGCACCGGCGCATGCTCGCCGACGACGCCCGCCTGGACGCCTACGAGTCCGCCATCCGCGAGCTGGTCGGGCCCGGCAGCGTCGTCGCCGACGCCGGCACCGGCAGCGGCGTGCTCGCCTGCCTGGCCGCCCGCGCCGGCGCTCGCAAGGTCTACGGCGTGGATCGCTCCGATCTCCTCGACGTCGCCTCGCAGATCGTCGCGCGCTCGGGCCTCGCCGACCGCGTGTCCATGGTGCGCGGCGATCTCCGGACCGTCGGCCTCCCCGAGCCGGTCGACCTCGTCATGACAGAGACCTTCGGCGCCATGGCGCTCGCCGAGGGCTCGCCCGGCGACGTCGCCGCCTTCGCCCAGCGCTGCCTCGCCCCCGGCGGCCGCGTCATGCCCAGCGCGCTCCAGCTCTGGTTGGCCCCCGTCCGCGACCCCGCGCTCCTCGACGCGGCGTTCGGCCCCTTCGCGCCTGCCCGCGGCGTCGACTTCACGCCCCTGGCCGACATGGCCCGGAGCCGCGGCATCTCGCGCGAGATCCCCCACGGGTCGCTCGCCCACCCGGGCTTGCGCTTCGCGCGCCTGGACTACCCCCACACGCCCTGGCCCGAGGCGCGACTGGACTTCGGGCCGCTCGGCGCTGCGGCGGGCAGCGACGCCCTCACCGGGTTCGCCGGCTGGTTTGTGCTGGAGCTCTCGCCGTCGGTCACCCTCGCCACCGGCCCCGCCGACCCGCCCACCCACTGGCGCCAGGTCTACTTCCCCCTCGCCGCCGGGCCCGCCCTCGACGGCTCGCCGCTCTGTGTCGAGGTCCGCATGGAGCCCACCCCCGACGACCGCCGCTCGGTGGACCTGAGCCTGAGCTGGACCCTCGGTCACTCAGCCGGCCACACGCGCTTTCGCGTGCGCTGACCTGCCCTCCACGCGAGCATTCGGAGCGATCCATGAGCGAACCGCACCTCAGAATCGACCGCGACGGCCACGTCTGCACGCTGACCCTGAACCGCCCCGACGCCCGCAACGCGTTCGGCCTCGAGATGATGGCGCGGCTCGCCGACGCCTGGGTCATGGTCGACGAGGAGCCCGAGATCCGGGCCGTCATCTTGACCGGCGCGGGCGGGACATTCTCGGCCGGGGCGGACCTCAAGACCCACCTCGATCGCCAGCACAGCCCCTGGCAGGCGCGCTTTGACGCCGACCCGGACCTCCACTGGCGCTGCTTTCTCCGCCACTACACCCTGAAAAAGCCCCTGATCGCCGCGGTGGAGGGCTACGCGCTGGGCGGGGGCACCGAGCTCTTGCAGGCGACCGACATCCGCGTCGCGTCCGAGACGGCGCGCTTCGGGGTGACCGAGGCCACGATGGGCCTCTTCCCGTTGGGCGGCTCCACGGTGCGGCTGCGGCGGCAGATCCCCCACACGAAGGCGCTGGAGATGCTGCTGACCGGCGAGATCATCGACGCGGCGGAGGCCCTGCGCGTCGGGCTGGTCGGCCGGGTGGTGCCGGCGGGACAAGCGCTCGCCGAGGCCACGCGGATAGCCCAGCGCATCGCGGACAACGGGCCGCTGGCCGTGCAGGCCATCCTCCGCTCGGTCAAGGAGAGCGCCGCGCTGAGCGAGGCTGACGGGCTGGCGCGTGAGCTCGAGATCGGCTGGCCCATCCTGAAGACCAAGGACGCCCGCGAGGGCGGGGAGGCCTTCGCCGAGAAGCGCAAACCCGTGTTCCGCGGGGAGTAGCGGCCGCCGGCTCCCCCCCCGGTGGGCTCACTCGAGGGCGAAGGCCAGGTCGGCCAGGAGATCCTCGACGTCCTCGATGCCGACCGAGAGCCGCACCAGCGAGTCGCTGATCCCCAGCGCCGCACGCTGCGCCGGCGGGATGGACGCGTGGGTCATGATCGCCGGGTGCTCGACGAGGCTCTCGACGCCGCCCAGGCTCTCCGCGAGCTGAAAGAGCTTCGTCCGGGTCAGCATCCGCCGCGCGCCCTCGAGGCCACCGCGGACGAAGAAGGTGATCATCCCGCCGAAGCCGCTCATCTGCCGCTTGGCCAGGGCGTGCTGCGGGTGGCTCTCCAACCCCGGATACACCACGCGCTCGACCGCGGGGTGGGTCTCGAGCCAGCGCGCGATCCGCGTGGCGCTCTGGGCGTGCCGCTCCATCCGGACGTGCAGGGTCTTTATCCCGCGCAGCGTCAAAAAACAGTCCATGGCGCCGGGCACCGCGCCGACCGCGTTCTGGAGGTAGGCGAGCTGCTCGGCCCAGGCGGCGTCGTTGGTCACCAGCACGCCGCCGACCACGTCGGAGTGGCCGTTGATGTACTTGGTCGTCGAGTGCACCACGAGGTCCGCGCCGAGCTCGAGCGGGCGCTGAAAGATCGGGGACAGAAACGTGTTGTCGACGGCCAGCTTGAGGGCGGCGGACTTACAGCGCTCGGCGATGGCGCGGATGTCGACCAGCTTCAGCATGGGGTTGGTCGGCGTCTCCAGCCACACCATGCGGGTCTCGGGACGCTTCGCCCGCAGCACCGCGTCCGGGTCGTCGAGATCGACGAAATCGACGCTGAGCCCGTGCCGCCCCCAGACGTTTTGGAAGAGGCGGTAGGTGCCGCCGTACACATCGTCGCCGCAGATGATGTGGGTGCCCGCCTCGAAGCTGTGCAGCAAGGTCGACGCCGCCGCGCAGCCGCTGGCGAACGCCAGGCCGTGGGTGCCACCCTCGAGCGCGGCCACGCAGTCCTGTAGGGCCGTGCGCGTGGGGTTGCCCGTGCGGCTGTACTCGTAGCCGCGGTGCTCGCCCGGCGACGCTTGAACGTAGGTGCTGCTGAGAAAGACCGGCGTCATGATCGCGCCGGTGGTCGGGTCGGGTCCTTGGCCGGCGTGAATCGCCAAGGTGCCGAGACCGGGCTTGCGCTGCTCTGCCACGGGGGGCTCCGGGGTGTCTGAGGGGAGCAGCCGTAGCGCGGCCCGCGCCCCGAGGTCAATGTCAGCGCCGGCAGCGGCTCGCGGCGTCACCGCCGGCGGCGCCGCCGGCGGACCCCCGGTTGACACCCCTCCGGCCGCGTTCTACATCGCCCCGCGGTACCTCCGCGCACCTCTCGCCCCCAAAGGATCTCGCCATCTCCGCCACCCGGCTCGCCACATCGCGACTCGCCGTCGCGCTCCTGACGCTCGCGGCGTTCAGCGGCGGCGCCGTCAGCGGGTGCGCGGGCGGCTGCGATGGGCGGGGCGGCGACGCGCTGAGCCTGGTCCCGGCCGAGAGCCGCGCGGTGGTGGTCATCCCTCGATCGGAGAGCCTCCGCCAGCGCCTCGTCGCGTTCTTGGCGGGTGTTGAGGGCGCCAGCGGGCTGATCGAGCTCATCGACGCCCGGTTCGGCGTGGATCTCTCGACGGAGGACGGACTGCGTCGCGTGGGCCTCGACCCCAGCGGCGGTCTGGTCGTCTTCGAGCACGCGGGCGCCCTGGCCGTGGGCGTGTCGGTCGTCAGCGCGCAGCGGTTCGCGGCGCTGGTCGCCAATCGCGCCGAGAAAGGCGCGGGCGCGACGGTGCGGCGCGTCGAAGACCCGTCCGGGCTGGCCGGCGTGGCCGACGGCCCGCCGGAGGGCGCCGGGGTCGACGCTGCGCCCCTGTGGCGGCTGGCCTTTGGGTCGGCGCGCGACGGGCTCGGGCTGGCGGTGCTGACTCGCGGCGAGGCGGATCCCGAGGCGGCCTGGCGGGCCCTCGCGTCTGGAGCCGGCGGGTTCGCGGCGTCCGCGCCGGCGGCCACCGCGAAGAGCGCGCTGGGTGACGCCGCTGGGGCCTACGCCGTGGTGCGGGGCGCCCCGCCGGTCCCCGATGGGCTCGGCACCGCGGGCGCCTTCGTGAAGCCGGTGCTCTCGAAGCTGTCGCTGTGGACCGGGGCGGCTGCCCTCACCGACGACCGCCTCAGCCTCCACGCCCACGGCGCCTGGGAGGGGGACGGCGAGCTCCCCGCGGGCTGGCTGGTCGCACCCGACGCCCCAGCGCCCCTGGCCGATGTGTTCCCGAAGGCCCTGACCGCCTTCGCGCGCCTCCGCTTCGACGCCGCGCGCGTCCGTGGCCTGCCCGGATTTCTGCGGAACGCCGTGATCCCGTCGGTCTTTCCGGGGGCGGTCGGGGCTCGCCTGCCCACGCCACCCGAGCTGCTGGATCTCGCGACGGGCGAGCTGGCCATCGCCGTCCTGGGGCTGGACCCGGACACCTCGGTCGAGCAGATGGTGCAGGCGGCGCGACGCCCCGAGGCCTTCTTGCAGCAGCTTCACTCGGCCGCGGGGCTGCGGGTGCGCGACGCGGCGGCGGCGAAGGCCCTCCTCGACCGTGGGGCCGACGGCCTGCGGGCCGACGGATTCGCCGTGGATGCTGTGGCGCGAGGGGGCTACACCGGGTACTCCGTGCGCCGCGACAAGCCCCAGCGCGAGGTCTGGAGCCTCCTATTGAGAGGGGACGCGCTGGTGCTGCTCACCGGCGAGGGCGAGGCCGAGCGCTTCCTCGACGTCGCAGACGGCCGCGGGGTCAACGTCGCCACGGCGGCCCAGGAGACCTTGGGCGCGGGGCTGCTCGCCGGTGACGGCCCGAGCCTCGGCCTCTTGGTGACCTTCCCGCGGGTGACGCGCGAGCTGGCCGAGAAGGGGCTCCCGCCCTATTTCCTGAAACTTATCAACGACATCCGTGCCGTCGGCGTCTCGCTGGGCGTTCGCGGGGACGGCGTGGACCTCGGCTTGGAGGTCACGCTGTGATTCGCATCGCCGGCCTTCACAAGCACTACCGCGACGGTGGCAACGACAACCATGTGCTCCGCGGCGTGGACCTGCACGTCGCTCCCGGCGAGCTGGTCGCCCTGATGGGGCAGTCGGGTAGCGGGAAATCGACGCTGCTCAACATCGTCGGCGCCCTCGACGGCGAGTACGAGGGCGAGGTCACCGTCGGCGGGCAGCCCCTGCGAGGCCTGCGCGACAAGGCCCGCAGCCGCTTCCGCAATCGCACGGTCTCGTTCGTATTTCAGCAGTTTCACCTGCTGCCACACCTCAGCGTGGCCGACAACGTGGCGCTGCCGGCTTGGTTTGACAGGGACCGGCACGGAAAAGACCAGCGCCCGCGCGCGGTGGCGCTGCTCGAGCGGGTCGGTCTGGCCGCCAAGATCGAGGCGAGCCCGCGCCTGCTCTCGGGCGGCGAGAAGCAGCGGGTCGCCATCGCCCGCGCGCTCTTCAACCACCCGGCGCTGCTCTTGGCCGACGAGCCGACGGGCGCTTTGGACAGCGCGAGCGGCCGGCTCGTCCTCGAGCTATTCCGCGAGACCAACCGCGCCGACGGGCTGACCATCGTCATCGTGACCCACGACGCCGAGGTCGCGCGCACCTGCGACCGCATCATTCACATACGCGACGGGCGCATCGCCGCGGACGGGGAGGGGGCCTAGTGGAGCTTCGCCGCGTCCTATCGGTCGTCTGGGGCAACATCCGCCGCAACAAGCGGGCCTTCATCCTGTCGAGCGTCGGCATCGTCGTCGGCGTGGCCACCCTGACCTTCTTCGTCGCGCTGGGCATGGGCATCCAGGCCGGCGTGCTCAACCGCATCTACCCGGTCAACCAGATCGAGGTCGAGCCCGCCACGGTCGGCGTGGTGGGGCTGCGCGAGGCGGTGGTGGACCCGGCGCTGCTGGGCCCGCGCATGGTCGAGACCCTGCGCGCGCTCCCGGACGTGACGGCGGTCTATCCGAAGATGCGCTCGCGCCTGCAGGCCCGGCTGTGGGGCGGCAAGACGATGTTCGGCTACAACATGCGCACCGAGGCCTTCTTCGACGGCCTGGACCCGGCGCTGCTACACGATGACCTTCAACGGACCGAGCGCGTCGTCGAGAAGCGGCGGCGCGCCGAGCTGCGCAAACGCGGCGCGTGCAAAAAGGACGAGGAGTGCCCGCTGGCGCAGGAGTGCGGGCCGGACGGGCTCTGCGGGCGCATCGAGTACTGGCGGCGCTTCAGAGCGCCCGACCTGACCTTGCCGTGCGAGGTCGAGGGCGCCGAAGATCGGTGCCCCGAGGGTCAACAATGCCTCGCCGGGCTCTGCCAGGTCCCCTGCGAGGCAGACGCCACCTGCGAAAAAGGCGCGGTGTGCGCGCCGTCCCCTGGCTGCGTCGGCGACACCTGCCCCAAGGTCTGCCTGCCCGCGTGCACCAGCGACGCCGACTGCTCGGTGGCCAGCACCTGCGACGCCATGCCCGCCGGTGGCCACGCGTGCGTCCGCTTGGCCTGCACCGTCGGCGAGCGCGACCGCCAATACTCCGATAGCCCGCGCGACCTCAGCGGGACGGTGACCGGGCGCTGCGCCAACGGCGTGGAGTACGGCAGCCCGACCTGCGAGCCGATGGCCTGCCCCGACCACACCTACTGCGCCGTCCGCGACGTCACCGTCGCCGATGGCCACTGCGAAGCGCCCCTGCCGGTGCTCTTGAACCCGTTTCTTATCGAGGTCTTCAACTCCTCGGTGGCGAGCTCCCTCGGCCTGCAGCCGCTCGATGGTGTCGAGGCGATCATCGGCATCACCTTCCGGATGCACTTCGGCGGCAGCTACTTCACCGGCGACCTGGCCAAGAACGTCCAGGCGGTGAAGCTCGCCCAGGTCGTCGGGTTTTCGCAAAAGGCGCTCGAGTTCGGCGTGACCTTGCCCATCGAGACCGTGCGCGCGCTGAACACCCGCTACAAAGGTCGCGACTCAGCCCGCACCTTCGACACCTTTATATTGGAGACCGAGGGCAACGAAGACGTCAGCGCCCTCATCGGCGAGCTCGAGGAGCGCGGCCTGGCACTCTCCAGCCGCAGCCAGGACGCACGCAAGGCCGCGGATCTGCTCTTCATTTTGACGGTCATCTTCAGCTTCATCAGCGTGGTCATCATGGGCGTGGCGGCGGTGAACATCACCCACACCTTCCTGACCATCATCACCGAGCGGCGGTTCGAGATCGGCATCATGCGCGCCATCGGCGCCACGCGCGCGGATGTGCGCCGGAATATCCTGGTGGAGGCCGCGCTCATCGGGGTCTTCGGAGCGGTCGTGGGCACCCTGGTGAGCTTCGGCTTCTCGCGCGCCGTCAACGCCGCCGCCGCCCGCTACCTTCAGGGCATCCCGTTCAAGCCCGACGACTTCTTCCACTACGACGGCGGCGTGCTGGCCGGCGCGCTGGTGTTCGCGCTGGCGTTCTGCCTGCTGGGC
>CAZNZH010000265.1:0-7475 GCA_964577445.1 uncultured Myxococcales bacterium | reverse complement strand
CTCGGCACCGATCGCTGCCAGCCCCTCGGCGAACCGGGCTACTCCCTCGCACCGCACGTAGGCCCACTGCTTGCCGACGCTCAGGGTGACGTCCCCGTTGGGCAGCACCCGCAACCCCCGATGAAACATCGCCTGCACGCGCGGGTGCTCGACGGCCCCCCCGTGGTAGACAAAGAGGCCGTCGCGCGTCAGCGACAGGCCGCTGTGCCGACGTAGCATCTCAAGTTCGCGCGGCTCCATCGTCGCAGCTTGGTGCCTTTGTCCCGCCTGGGGCAAGGCCTGAGCGCGGCCGTGCAGCGTTGACATGCCCGAAAGCCGGGTGCTAGCTTCCCGCAGGTTCTTGGACGGCTGGCGAGCGACGCGGAGGCGGGGGCCACCTGTCACGCCATGACCAAACCGGGGAGATGACGCGAATGACGGCGCCCGACATCCTGACAGCCAAGGACGGCAAGCTCGTGCTGAGCCTCGACAAGGGTCTCTATCCCCTCGAGGTCATCTACGGTGCGTCCTATATCTTCATCGACCGCGCGTATGTGCTGCTCGGCAAGGTCGACGACAGCATCATCGTGGAGATAGCGACCAAGGACGGCCAGGACGACGCAGCCCTGCGCGCCCTGGCCGGCGAGTTCAGCAATGAGCTGCTCAGCCAAGCGCTGCGCCGTCGTATCACCAAGGAAAACCAGAACATCCTTGAGACCATCGTGTCCCAGGCCCTGGCCGGGGCCACGGGTGCCATGGTGCCTTCGGCGTTTGAGGACGACGAGGACGACGACGACCTCGACTTCCTCGATGACCCGCTGGGCATCGCCGTCCCGTGGGAGGAGCGCTTCAAAAAGCGCGGTTCCGCGCCCACGCAACCCGGCCCCGACGCCGAGCGCGTGGCGGGCCCGGGCGACAGCGGGGGCTTCAAGCCATCCGGGGAGAAGTAGATGTCTGCGGCGGCGGCACGTACCTTCCACAAGAAGCTCTACAAGCTCGCGGCGATTCAGGAAGCGATGGAGGCGTATGCCGACTTCGCGACGCTGGCGCTGGAGCGCGGCGACGAGGCGTGGACCGTCACCTTCGACGGTGCGGACGAGGAGTTCGGCGCCGACACGTTGGCGTCGGAGTTCGCCAACTACGTGCTGGCGGAGACCATCCAGCGATTGCGCCAAGGCGCGACGGGGACCGAGTAGATGCAGGCCGCAGGCGTCACGAGCGTAGACGAAGCGCTGGCCGGCCCCTTCCGCTACCGGGCGCTCGGCGGCCGCTACCTCATCACCAACGATTTCGGTGACTGGCTCTTCTTGAGCCCCGAAGAGTTCCGTTCCTTCATCGAGGGGACGGCAGGCCGCGAGTCGGCGTTATATGCCCGGCTGCGCGACAACCGGTTCATCCACGGCGAGATCGCGCTCGACGAGGCGGTCGCCGTGTATCGGCGGCGATACGGGTTCTTGCAGCACGGGCCCGAGCGGCATGTGATCGCGGTGACGACGCGCGAGACCGGGGCCACCGCGGGCGACGACATGGGGCTCGAGACGGCCGAGCGGGCTGTCGATTGCGCCTTCATGACGACCAGCCCGCGCGTCACGCTGGTGATCGGCGGTGGTGAGCCGCTGCTGAATCGCGACGTGGCGCACCGGGTCGTCGAGTACGCGAACGAGAAGAATCGCCTCGCCCGCAAGGAGTTGCAGACGGTCATCGAGACCGACCTGCTGAGCGCGGACGCATCTGAGACCGCTTGGATGGTCAAGCACGACGTGCGCTTGCGGGTCCTGCTCACCGACTCGCTGCTCCACGAGGACGCCTCGCCCGCTCGGGAAGCGATCCGGCGCCTGCACGCCGCGTGGGCCGAGATCGGCTACGACCCGAGCACTCACCACGTCGAGCTCGTGGCCGCACTGAGCGCAGATCAGCTAGACGCCACCGAGGCGATCGTGGACCTCGCGGTCGAGCTGGGATGCCGAAGCGTCGAGCTCAGTTCGCGCTCAAGCTACCGCTTCCTCGATGCCGACGCCGCCGACGCCGCCGACGCCAGCCGGGGCTACAGCACCGATGACTGGCTGCGTGCCTATGAGCGCGCCATCGCCCGGATGCTCCAGCACGAGCGCGAGGGTCGGCCGATCTCGGAACAGACCGCCAGCCTGCTGCTCGCCCGTATCTTGGGAGGCGGGGCCGAAGATCATTGTCGCTTCCGCTCTCCCGCGGCCGCTGGCTTGGGTGAGTTCGCCTACCACGTCGACGGGCGCGTCTTCGCCTCCGAGGGCGGTCGCCAGATAGCGATGCTCGGCGACGACATGTTCCAGATCGGCGAGCTGCGCCGAAATGGCTACCACGACATGGTCACCAGCCCGACCGTGCGCGCGCTGGTGATGGCCAGCGCGCTCGACGGCCAGCCGGGCTGGGTTCAGAGCGCCTACAAGCCCTACGCCGGGGTCTCACCCGCGCGCTGCTACGGCGAGCAGGGCTCGATACACGGTCGGATGCAGGACTCCGACGAGGCCGGCGAGCTGCTGGGCGTGCTCGATCTGCTCTTCCTGAAGCTGGGAAGTGAAGCAGCCGACACCCGCACCATCCTCGACCGGTGGGCGGGCAGCGCCGCGGGCGCACCCTGAAGTCTCGCTTGCGCGATGAACGCGTTCGACACCCGGACGAGGGTCCAGCGGCAGTCGGGGCCAGAATTTGTCGCTGAGAACCGACCGCGGCTCGACGACGAGGCCGGGAGTCTCCTTGAATTCGACGACTATTCCCGCTCAGTTCCTAGACGCCGACGCCGTCGCCGTCGTCGGCCGCCTGCAAGATGCCGGCTACATCGCCTACCTCGTGGGCGGCTGCGTTCGCGACGCGCTGTTGGGGCGCGAACCGAAAGACTTCGACATCGCGACGACCGCGCGCCCGGAGGACCTGCGATCGCTCTTCGGGCGTCGCTGCCGCCTCATTGGCCGCCGCTTTCAACTGGCGCATGTGCGTTCCGGTTCAAAGATCTTCGAGGTCGCGACCTTCCGCGGTCGCCCGGAAGACCAAGACTCCGACGACGACTCGGGGTTCGTCGTCCGCGCCAACACCTTCGGCAGCCCGGAGGAGGACGCGCTGAGCCGTGATTTCACGATGAACGGCCTCTTCTATGACCCCTACGCGCGCAAGCTCCACGATCACGTGGGCGGTCTTGCGGACATCCGGGCACGCCAGATCCGGACGATCGGCGCGGCTGAGCAGCGCTTTCGTGAGGATCCCGTGCGAATTCTGCGCGCCGTGAAGTTCGCGGGCCGGCTGTCGTTGGACCTCGACCCGCTGCTGGCGGAGGTCTCCGGGGCCCTGGCGCCGCTGATTCACGATTGCCCGGTCGCGCGCGTCACCGAGGAGCTCTTCCGCCTGTTGGAGAGCGGGTACTCCGAAGCCACCGTGCGCGTCGCGGCCCGCCTCGGCGTCCTCGAAGCGGCGCTCCCCGAGGCCGCCGCCGCGGTCGCGGACGAGGCCTCTTTCGAGGCGTGGTGCGCCTGGTTGCGAGCTCTGGACCGGCTGGTGCTCGCCCACGGCACCCTGCCCCGTGAGAGCACCTTCGTCCTCGTGGTTTGGCCCCTGGTTCGCGGCGACATCCTCGCCGAACCGGGGTGCGATTGGGGCTTGCGCGCCCTCGACGGCATTCAGGACGCAGCCGTTCGTATGTCCATCCCGATCCGGCACCGCCAGCATCTGCGCGGCACCGCGAACCTGCTGCGGCGCATCGTCGGCCCGACCCGCCGCCGGCGCCAGGCCCAGATCGGGCGCTCCCCGTCGCTGCCCACCGCGCTGACCGTGCTCCGCATGGAGTTCCTCACCGGCCTCATCGACGAGCCACCCGCCGCGTACGAGAGCTACGCCGCCGACTGTCGGGCGTTGGGCATCACGCCCGGGCCCTTCGAACCACGGGTGGAGGAGACCGAAGCGGGCGCCCGCGCCGCGGGACGGGAGCGCGCGCCGGAGGGGCGGCGGCCCGACAGCGCTGGCGGCGGCCGATCGCGCCGGTCGCGCCGTGGCCCGCGCAAGCGCTCCGGCCCGGCGTCGGACTAAGAAGAGCCTCACGAGCTCCTCGCGCCGAGGGGTCGACATGAGCCGGCCGCACCAGCGGCGCAAAGGCCTAGCGCGTGATGGGCGAGTCCTCGAGGACCTGGCCCAACCGCTCCATGGCGCGCTCCATGGCCTTGCCAAAGCGGTCATTGCTCTCAGCGAGAGCTCGCAACTCCCCGGCGGAGCGCTTGACCCCTTGGAGGAGGACCAACGCCTGCTCGGCGGGCGGGCCCGCGTCTTCGAGGTAACGATACAGATGCCCGATCCCCTCGTGGAGGCCGCTGACGCGCTGCGCGTAACGAAGGGCTTCCTGTCGATTGCGGGCGATCGCGCCCTTGGCCCCCTCCAACTCCAGCAGGTAGCGCTGAATCAGCGTGGAGCTGGAATGGACCATCGCGCGAAGGCGCTGAAGCTCCGCCTCAAACTCCTTCGTCTTGGGGCCACCACCCGCTTGCTCACCCGAGGCGGCGTGAACGCGCATCCGCGCCTCGGCGGCGTCGGCGCGGGCTCCCAACTGGTCGCTGACCCTTCGTTCGCGCACCAGCTCGTCTTCGAGTCGCTCCAGCCGCGACTCCAACTCGGCGCGCTCTGCCGCCAGCACCGCGGTCTGCTCCGCGGTGAGCCCAGCGGCCACGCTGTCCGCGCGGGTGCGCTCCGCTGCGACCTCGCGCTCCAGCGCCTCGATTCGCTGTCTCGCGACCTCGTTGGAGCTGCGCAGGCCCTCAAGCTCAGTCGCGACGTTCGCGGCTTGTTGCTCGCCCTCTTGCGCCCGCCCGTACGCCAGCCGCAGCCGCTCAAGCGCCACCCGCGTCCGCTCGGCGCGCTCGAACGCCTCCTCGCGGGCGGCCTCGGACTCGGCCAACCGCTGGGTCAGGTCGTCGACGGCCTCCCCCAGCTCGCGCGACCGCGCCTCCAGCGCGCGGATGTCATCGCCAGCGCGCGCCTCCTCTTCGGCGCGCGCCTGTGCTCCCGCGATCTCTTGCTGCAGCTCGTCGATCTGGAGCTCCAACTCGGCTCGACGCTTGCGCGACGCGATGAGGTCCGCTTGGGCCTCGACCACCGCCGACTCGAGGGCTCGGACCTGCTCGGCTTGCCGCCCCAAGGCTGCGATGTCGGCGGTCTGCGCGGCCACGCGCGCTTCCAAGACCCGAACGGCCTCGCGGAGGGTCGCGGCATCGGTGGCCAGCTCGTCACGCTCCGAACGTGCGGCGCTGAGTGCTGACCGGGCCGCCTCAAGCTCCGCCTGCAACGCCGCGCTCACCGCGGGTTCGGGTTGCGCACGGGGCGCCGACGCTTCCCGGGTCTGGGCCGCCTCCCGAGCCACCCGCCCGGTCGCCTCCATGTCCGCCATTCGACCGCGCGCGGCGCACAAATCATCGCGCAACTGGCCGGCCTCCGACTCGAGGTTGACCGTCCGCGCCTTCAGCGCCTCGACCTCGTAAGCCCGCGCCAGCGCCTGACCTCGGACCTTCCCGAAGTCAGCGAGCTGGTTCAGCAGCACCTGGATCTCGGTCCTCGCCGCGGACAACTGCCGCTTGAGCAAGGTCTGGTCGTGGGCGTCAACCGCGGCGTCGCTGGCCGCGCGCCGGGCAGGCCCCGGGTAGGTGTCCGACACGTCCCGGTCATCGTCAGCACCCAGGCTCAGCCGCGCGGTGGGAGCCGTGTCGCCGCCGACGTACTCGAACTCGATGTCGTCGTCCTCCAGGATGACGGCGACGTCGTCGTCAAGCGACGTGGCTGCGGCTATCGAATCGCTGGGAGACGTTCCCACGTCAGCATCCCTGGCCCGGTTGTTCTCGCGACTGGCCCACGCTCCCGCGTCTACAGCGCGCGAGCAAGCTCCGGGGGAGGCGTGCCCAAGGCGCCCTCCCCTCGGCGCTGCAAGCGAGAAAACGTGGTGCTTCACTCACGACAGCAGCATACCGCATCGCGATACGCGGTGTCACGGTGACGCCACGCAAGCCACGCTATCGGAGCACCCGCGGGAGCGGCACGGACGTGACGCGGGAGGCCCGCGTCACGTCCGGCCGCCGTCCGACGAGCTACTTCGGATCGACCTGAGCCACCACCGCGCGCCCCTCTTTTGGGGGGACGAGCGAGATCGCGCCAGCGTCGCTGAGCAATTCCAATGCCTTGCTCAGCGAGGTGCACCACCGGTCGACGTAGGCGGCTTCACGCCCACGCAGACGCATCACGAACTTCACCCGGTCCCCCTCAGCGAGGAACTTCCGAGCCAGGTTGAACTTCGTCTCGATGTCGTGGTCATCGGTCTTCGGCCGCAGCTTGATGGTCTTCAGCTTCGCGGTCTTCTGCGGCTTTGTTCGCTTCGATATCTCGTACTTGAACTTGCCGTAGTCCATGATCTTGCAGACCGGCGGACGCGCCTCGGGCGCTACCTCGACCAGATCGAGGCCCCGCTCCTCGGCAAGCGTTCGCCCCTCTTCAGGCGACATGATGCCGAGCTGCTCCCCCTCAGCCCCGATGATTCGGATGCTGGGGAAGCGAATTTCGCGGTTCACGCGGTGCTTTTCGGGGACCGGGCCCCCGCCTTGATTCCGTTTCGTAGAACACCTCCTGGCCCCGTTGGACCCGACGAGCCCGGCGTTGGCCACCGTCAGGACGGCGACCATCGACTGCGGGCGATGGGCGAGCGGCATCCCCTCGGACGACCTCGCGGCCAGACTGTATGCGACGCAGCGCCCCGCGGGCAAGCGCGACGCGCTCGTCGTCGCCCCCTCCTCCGAGCCGAGTCAGCACCAGACCGCGTTCAGGGCGCCGCCGCTCCCTTCGAAAGCCGCGCCAACTCTTCGCGCGCCGTGACCACATACTGCTGCTCGGTCGGCAGGTTCTGCGCGATCTCCAGATAGCGTCGCCAGGTCTCGACCGCCTTCGGGGCGACGCCGCTCTCCTCGTAGGCGTAGGCGAGGTTGTACAGCGCCTGGGGATAATCCGCGCGCGCCTCCAACGCCTTCCCGTAGGCCTGGATCTCCTGGTCGATGTCACCGGCCTTGTGGTGGGCGATCGCCAAGTTGTACCAAGCCTTGTAGTAGGCTGGGTCCAGCTTGAGCGCCTCGTGGTAGGAGGCCTGCTCCTCCGCCCACAAGCGCTGCTTTTCAGGCTGCTCCGAGCTCTTGTCGGCTTGCCGCGCGTAGGCGATGCCGAGATTGAACCACGCGTCCGCCTGGGCTGCGTCCACCGCCAGGCACCGCTTGTAGGCCGCCACCGCCGCGTCGATATCACCCAGCCGCGCCTGAACGATCCCGAGATTCAGCACCGCGTCTACGGCGTCCGGTGTGATCTCGGCGACTCGAAGGTAGGCGTCGCGCGCGTCTTCGTCCTGGCCGGCGTCCTCGTACGCGATCGCCAGGTTGTAGAGGGCCTTGGAGTAGCGCGGATCGACATCGTCGGCCTTGCGGTATGAGGCGATCTCGCGATTGTAATTGCGCTTT
>CAZNZH010000264.1:0-7496 GCA_964577445.1 uncultured Myxococcales bacterium | reverse complement strand
GACCGCGGCCGCGCGCCCGCCGACTGGCACCGCCTCCTCGACACCCCCGGCGCCACCCTCCCACCCGACACCCCCGCCCGCCAGGCCGCCCCGCTGAACGCCTTCATCATCCGCACCCTGACCCACCACGCCCGGCCGGTCGTCCTGGTCCGCTATGACCGCGAGCCCTGGGTCAGCCGCATCGACGACTACGCGCGCGTCACCTTCGATCGCCGCATCATGAGCCAGCGCCACGAGCGCCTCGACTTCGACGTCCCCGAGGCCTGCTGGCGCGGCGTCGACTACGGCTCTGGCGAGCTCGGCACGCGCTCCCCCGTCGTCCTCGAGCTCAAGTTCACCACCGCCGTCCCGAGCTGGCTGACCACCATCGTCCGCCGTTACGACCTCTGGCGCCGCGCGTTTTCCAAGTACGGCTCGGCGGTCCGCTCCTCCATCGACCTGCCCGGCGTCCGCGTTCCCGCCTTCAGAGGAGGTCGGCGTTGACAGGGACAGCCAAGATCGCTGTCGGGCGTCGCGGCCACCCCGGCGGTCGCCTCGACCTCCCCCGACCGCTGCGCGATACCGCTTGGAAGCTCTCGGGTCGCCAGAGGCCGGCGCGGCTCGCCGGAGCGGCCTGTTCACCTCGACCCATAGGCTGGCTGACCCTGTGAGCGAGCTCTTCACCACATGGACCCCAGGCGAGGCGCTGCCTATCGAGGTCGCGCTCTTCTCGCTCCTGCTGGCCTTCATCCTCAGCCAGATCATCGCCGCCGGGTACGTCTGGACCTTCCGCGGCATGTCCTACTCGCGCAGCTTCGTGCAGACCGTGGCCCTCGGCAGCATCGTCGCGGCCATGCTGATGCTGGCGATCAACAACAACATCGCCGCGGGCCTCGGCATCGCCGGCAGCCTCGCGATTGTGCGTTTTCGCACAGCCATGCGTGACCCGCGCGACATGGTCTTCGTCTTCGCCTCCATGGGCGCCGGCATCGCCGCGGGCCTGCGCGCCTGGACCCCCGCCATCTTGGGCACCGTCATCTTCTTCCTCGCCGCCGCCGCCCTGGCCCTCACCGAGCTCGGCAGCCAGCGCGTCTTCGACGGCCTCTTGCGCTTCCAAGCCCCAGCCTCGCCCGACACCGAGGAGGCCGTCGCCCAGGTCCTCCGCCGCTCCACCAAGAGCTTCGCCCTCGTGACCCTGCGCGACGTCGGCCAGGGCACCGCGATGGAGCACGCCTACCAGGTCCGCCTCGGCGCCGCCGCCAGCCGCACCAGCATCATTCAAGCGCTGAGCAGCATCCCGGGGATCACCGACATCACCTTCCTCCTCCAAGAGCCGACGGTGGAGCTGTGAAGCCGGCCACCCGCCAGTCCCTCGACACGCTGCGCACCCGCTTTGGGCCGTGGCTGGTCTTCGCCGTCTCCGTCGGGCTGGCGCTCCTGGTCTGGAGCGACATCCGGCTGGGCACCACGGTCGTCGGCTTCGCCCGCGGCGACCAGTACGCCGTAGGGCCCGTCGAGCCGGCGCTCGTCACGGCCGTCGCGGTCGAGATCGGCCAGTCGGTGCATCGGGGCCAGCTCATCGCCACCCTCGACACCACCGCGGTCGACCGCGAGCTCGACGTCGTCCGCGCCGAGCGCGCCCTCGCCGAGGCCGAGCTGGCCGCCGCCCGCGTCGAGGCCGAGCGTGACGCCGCCGCCGCCCGCCGTGAGTTCGAGGTGGATCTCGCCGACGCCGAGCGCCGGCTGGCCGAGTCGCGAGGCGCCCTCGCCAGCGCCACAGCCGAGCTGCGCTCCCTGGTGGCCGAGCATAAGCGCCTGAGCGCGATCGTCGACGCCCGCTTGGTGGTGCACGGCTCCCTCGGCGAGCTCGACGCCCGCATCGCCAAGCTTCGCGCCGAGGCCGACGGCGCCCGGAGCTCCGTGGCGCTGCTCGAGGCCGACGTCGCGGCCGCCAAGCGCCGCTTTGAGGCCGAGCGCGAGGACACGGTGGCCATCGTCACCTCACCGCGCGCCCGCGAGGTCGAGGTCCACGACAGCCGCATCCGCGAGCTGCTCGACCGCCGCGACGCCTTCACCCTGAGGGCCCCCGCCGACGGGAAGGTCGCCGTCGTCAGCCTCCGCGCCGGCGCCGTGGCCGGCCCCACGACCCCCATCGCCACCCTGGTCGCGCCGGGCGCGGGCGTCGTCATCGCCTGCGTGTCCGAGACCGTCGCGTTGGACGTCCGGGTCGGCGACGGCGTCACCGCCTGGGTCCGCCAGCACGGCGCCCCACCCCTGCGCGGTCGCGTCGTCGGCTTGGGCCCCATCGTCGACGAGGTCCCCACCCGCTGCCGCCCCATCCTCAGCGACGGCGTCTGGGGCCGCGACGTCGTCGTGCGCCTCGACGACCCGGTCCCGCTCGTCCCCGGCCAGGCCCTCGACCTCCGCCTCGACGGCCCCCGGGAGCCCGAAGGTGGCGCCGTGGCGGCTTCTCCGCAGCCCCAGCCGGGCGAGCCGCGCCCCCTGGCCGTCCCCGCCGCCCTGAGCGCGCGCTCCCGCTTCGAACCCTCAGGCGCCGTCTGGATCCCGGCGCTCTCCCGTTACATGGTCGCCAGCGACGACACCGGCCTCGCCGACACCACCGAACACCACCCCTGGCTCTTCGCGGTCACCCGCGACGGCCGCGTCGACCCCGACCCGGTGCCCATCCGCGGCGTCAAGCAGGTCAACGACCTTGAGAGCCTCGCCGTCGGCCGGGGCGGGGTGCTCTACGCGCTGTCGTCGCAGAGCCACAGCAAGCGCGGCAAACGCTCCAAGGCGCGCCGCCAGTTCCTCGCCATGAGCGCGGACGGCCGCGGATGGCAGGTCAACGCCAAGGTGCTGCTCAGCGATCTGCTCGACGCCATGCCCCCGTCCAAGCGCGAGGCCCTGGGCATCCAGGACACGGCCGCCCTAGAGATCGAAGGGATGACCGCCGAGGGGGACGGCCTCCTGCTGGGCCTCAAGTCACCGCTGGACTCCCAAGGCCGCGCGCTGATCTGGCGGATCGCCCACCCGGAGCGCCTGTTTGAGGACGGCAACCTCGACCGCGCTGACCTGACGCTCCACGCGCGGCTGCGCCTCACCGCCGACGCTGACGGCCAGCCGGTCCCGGCGGGGATCTCCGAGCTGTTGCGGCTGCCCGATGGGACCCTGCTGGTCGCCGGCACGCCGTCGTCGGGCGACCCCAAGATCGAGACGGGCGCTCTGTGGTGGGTCGGGCCGCCCGAGGGCGCGCCGGGCGGCGAGGCGATGGCTCACTTCGTCAAGTCATGGCCGGGGCTGCGCCCGGAGGGGCTGGCCCTGGCGCCGGAGCCCGGGCGCGTCGCCGTCTTCTTCGACACGGGTGGGCAGGCGCCGGTCTGGGCCGAGATCCCGTGGCCGGTGCGATGAGCGTGCGCTGGATGCGCCGCGCGGCCCTCGCGGCCCTGCTGCCCTCTGTGGCCTGCGCGCCGACCGTCACCCGGCTCGGAGGTGACGAGGCGGTCCAGATCTGGCGGGCCGCGGCGTCGCCCGAGCGCGCCCCCGACGCCGCGAGGGACGCGCAGCAGGGCACGCCGCCGGCCGCGGGGCTCGACGCGCCGGCCCTGGTTCGTCGCGCCCTGGCCAAGGACCCGGCCATTCGCGCCCTGCGAGCGGCGGCGGCGGCGGTCGAGGCGTCGGTCGGGGTGGCGAGGGAGCGCGAAGATCTCGAGCTGCGCCTCTCGCGTTTTCGCCTCGATGAGCTCCGTGACCACAAGGCCGGCCTCGAGGTCGCGCTCCGCGCTCACCCCATACGGCCGGGCGAGATCCGCGCGCGAGTGCAGGCCGCGCGCGTCGAGGCGGACGTCGTCCGCGCCGAGCTGGAGCAAGCCGAGCTCGAGCTGATCGCCGCGGTGCGCTACGGCCACGCCGACCTCGTCTACGGCGCCGAGGAAGCAAAAATAGCCAGTGAAATCGCAGTGTTACGCGAAGAGGAGCGCGCGCTTTCCCAAGCGCAGCTCGAGGCGGGCGCCGTCACCGCCTTGGACCTCGCCCTCATCGCGCTGTCTCGGGCCGAGCTGGCCGCCGACGCCGCCCTGCCCGACGCCGCCTCAGCCACCGCCGCCCGCAGCCTGCGCGCGCACCTCGGCCTGCCGCCCGGCGCACCTCTGGAGATCACCGGCGAGCCCGGCGGCGCCGACCTGTCGCTGTCGCTGCCGCTCGACGCCGAAGCCCTCGTCAGCGAGGCGCTGGCCCACCACCCGGCGCTGAGCGGCGCCTCCGCCGAGCTCGCGGGCGCCTCCGTCGAGGTCTGGCGCGCGGGCTCTGAGCGCTGGCCTTGGCTCAGCTTCGTTCAGGCCGAGTACGACGCGGCGCCCGGCTCCAGCGCGCTGAACTTCGGCTTCGCCCTCGGCCTCGACATCCCCATCTGGCGGTGGTCGGGGGCGTCGACCCGGGCCGCCCGCGCCGAGCAGACCCGCCGCCGCCTCGAGTTCGAGGCCGCCGTCTTCGAGGTGGCCCGCCAGGTCCACGAGGCCCTGGCCGCCGTCCGGGTGGCCCACACGCGGCTCGTCACCATCGAGACCGACCTGCTGCCCGCGGCCAACGCCGCCGCGGACGAGGCGAGCCAGGCGCGCGCCCAGAGCCTCTTGGACCCCATGCGCGCGATCCAGGTCCAGAGCGCTCGCCTGCGCGCCCGCCGCCTGCACGCCGCCGCCCGCCGCGACCTGGCTTACGCGCTCATCGCCCTGGACGCGGTGCTCGCGCGGCGGCTCTGACGCTGCCCAAGGCGGCCCGGCTCCTGCGAGGGCGCTTGGCCCGCACCCACGAACCCAGCCGCCGCGGGCAGGGCTGGTCAGGCGACTTGGAGTCGAGCGCGCGGGTATGATAGACGGCGCCCCCGCTCGTGCGGGACCCGCGCTCTGCCCCGAGGCTTGGATGTCATGTCGCGCTCGATATTGTCTGCTGGCCCTGGCCCTGACCTGGGGCGCGGCCGCGGCTTGCGATGACGCCGCGTCCGCCGGCGCTGGCGACGCCGCGGCGGCCGATCTGACCCCGGACTTCGCGTCGCCGGATCCGGGCCCGGACTCGGCGGTGGCCAGCGACGTGGGCCCCCTCGGCGCGCCCAGCCTGGACTTTGTGACGGCGGTCGGCAGCGACGGCGAGGCGTGCCGCGGGTCCGGGTACTGCGCGGTGTTCATGACGCCAGCCGGGACGCCGCGGCTGGAGGTGGTGGTGAGCGAAGGCGGCGTGCCGGTGGCCGAGCGCGTCGTGACCTTCAAGATCGAGGGCGACGACGCCGGTATCGGCCAGATCTCGCGGCTGTCGACCTACTCGGACCTGGAGGGGCGGGCCTGGGTCGAGGTCAGCGCCCCCGGAGCCACCCTGGGCCAGTTCCGCGTCCGGGCGCAGTTGGGCGCCTCGGTCGCGTCCCCGGTCACCTTCGACGTGGTCGTGACACCGGACGGGCGCGTGCCGCTGACGGTGCGGCCGAGCTACGACGGTGAGCTGAAGCTCAGCTCGGTCTCGGTGCGGGCGTTCGCCCAGGCGGGGGCGGCCGGCCCGCGCTGCGATGACCCCGCGGGGCTGCTCGCCGCGACCGCGCCGACCGCCGTGGTCGACGACCTGGAGCCGGGCCGGCCGGCGCGCTTCCTCACCCTGGCCGCGAGCCCCCCCGGCACGCGGTTTACCGTGCTGGCGGCTGGGGAAAACGACGCCGGCCTCGTGGTCGCGCTGGGATGCGACGCCAACCAGGCTCAGGTGGACGCCGGCCAGACGGTCAGCGTCGCCGTCCCGATGGGCGACCGGTCTCCGGGCTTCTCCGGCGCCTTCGACACCACCGCGCGCCTCAGCGTCGCCGACGCCCTGAGCGGCCCGTGGGGCCCGCGCACCGAGGCCGCCTTCGGGGTGCTGGACGGCGATCCTGGCGCGCTGGCCTTGCTGCCATGCACCCTGGCGGCGGCGGAGCCCTCCCTCGCCGAGCTGTGCGCGCTCCTCTTCAACGACCCCAAGGCACCCCACCCCGACGACGCGACGCTGCTGGGCAAGGCCGTCCTCGGGGCCATCGCGGGCCACGTCACGGCGCTTCGCCAGGGCCAGCCGTGGGGTGCGGCGCTGGCCGGCGGCGGATCGACCCGCGGCGCGCTGAGCGGCCTCGAGATTCGCAGCACCGTGACCTTTGCGACCGAGCCGAGCGCCAGCGGGAGCTGGACCGCGGCCGAGGCCGGCGACGTCTGGGACGCGGTGGTCGTGCGCTTCGCTCCGGTGGTGCCCTGCGAGGGCAGCGCCGAGCTCGCCGCGTGCAAAAAGAAGCTCTTCTTCGCGACGACGCAGCCCGACGCACCCGTGGGCGGCGGCTTCGACGCGACCGTGACCCACAGCCTGGCCCTGTCGTTTCAGTCCCACCCGGTCGGGCTCCGCTACGGCCACATGCTCGACGCGGTGCTCGAGCGCGCGCTGCTGCCGGCGCTGCTGGGCACCGCCGCCGGGGGCGGGGCGGTCAGCCGGTGGGAGGATCTCATCGCGCTCGCGCTCGGTGGCCCCGGCTGCCTCGACAAGACGGGCTCCGGCGGCTGCTGCGCCAAGTTCGTCGCCAGCGCTGGAGGCCTGCTGGCGCTGGGATCGGGGTCGGGCACCGCGGCCTGCGAGGCGTGGATCACCGCGAGCGCTGAGAGCCTCCGCGCGCCGCTGCTCGAGGCGGGTGGGGACGGGAGCGGGTTCGCGAACCTCGGCACCCAGGCCCCGTGCCCCGCCTTCGACGACGACCGCGACCTCGTGGTCGATCGCTTCGGGTCCATCGACGCGACCTGCCCGTTCGACCTGGTGGTCGGCGACGGCGACGGCAGCACGACCATGAGCCTGGGCGTCTACGGCGTGCGCGCGCCTTAGCCCGCCGCGTCCGCCGCGCGCCTCAGCGCGTCCAGCGCCAGCCCGGGCTCGCCGCCCAGCTCGGTCAGCGCGTCCTGTCGCTGGCTCACGCCGCGAAACCACGTGATCTGGCGCCGCGCGTACTGGCGGTGGCTCGCCGTGATGCGCGGGAGCAGCGCTGAGGCCGGAAAGCGCCCCCCGATGTGGGCGGTGATGTCGCGATAGCCCAAGATCTGTAAACCCGGCGCGTCCGGCGCGAGCCCGCTGGCCAAGAGCGCGCGCACCTCGTCGACCCAGCCCGCGGCCAGCATCCCGCGGGCGCGCCGCTCGATCCGCCCGTGCAGCGCTGGGCGCTCGGGCCAGAACCCGAAGACCTGGGCCTGGTATCGGGCCCTCCCGAGGCCGTGCTCGGCCTGAAACTCGCCCAGAGGCCGGCCGGTGGCGCGGTAGACCGACAGGGCGCGCACGATGCGCTGGCGGTCGGCCGGCCCCACCCTGGCCGCGACGGCCGGGTCGATGAGCGCCAGCTCGGCGTGCAGGGCCTCGGGTCCGCGCGCCGCCAGCTCGGCTGACACGGCGTCGCGGATGGCCTCGGGCACCGGCGGGACCTCGATGAGGCCGTGCAGCAGCGCCCGCACCCACAGGCCCGTGCCGCCGCACACGATGGGCAG
>CAZNZH010000263.1:7202-7517 GCA_964577445.1 uncultured Myxococcales bacterium | reverse complement strand
GTGGCTGTCGTCACCCGCGAGCGGGCGACGCCTCGCGGGGGCGCCCCGGCGGGGACCATGGCGCTGGCGCCGGCGCGCCCGGCTGCGATAGTTTCGCCCAAGACCCGCCTGTGGTGCAGGCTGGCCGCGCGCTGAACCCGGCGCCGCGCCCCCAACCCGTCGAGGCCCCATGACATCGCGCGCCCTGCTCCCCGTGCTCCTGCTCGCCCTCTTCGTGCCCACCGCAGGCTGCGGCGCAGGCGACGCTCTCGGCGACGACGTGCCCGGCGACCACGATCTCGGCGACACCTCCGTCACTCCGGACGGCGACGCGGG